>NZ_JAIWNS010000053.1 GCF_020216685.1 Methanospirillum hungatei
GGAGCAGGAGGCTTTGCAGATCAGCTGACGGTGAAGATTAACCAGGCTGATATCGGCAGACAGATCTCATTCTGGAGTGGAGGGATCCAGGGAGCACCATCGGTTACCGTCTCCGGTGACGGTAAGATGATGGAGCAGCCGCTGAACTTCGTCTATGCACAGCCGCTTCCGGACCTTCTGTTCTACGGTTCGGTTACTATTGACGGCCAGCCTGCTGCGAAGGGAACAGTCCTGAAAGCAATGATTGACGGTGTTGTCAGAGGCAGTTATGAAATAACCCAGAGCGGTCAGTACGGTGGAGAATATGACACCGATCCGGCCCTTCGGGTCCCGATTACTGTTGATGATATCGGAAAGCATATCACCTTCATGGAGGGGGAGTATGCTGCAGGTCAGACCTTCCAGATAACCAGTGGCGGCAGATTCAGACAGGATCTTACCTTTACCACGATTCCGCCAATGAGTCCGTATGAATTCTATGGATATGTCCAGATTGACGGAAAATCAGCCCCGGTGGGAACCACCATCCAGGCAAAGATCGATACTACCGTCGTGACCACCTATGTCACCAGGTATGCAGGTTCGTATGGGGCTCCAGGGCAGGCACCTGACGATCCACGACTTATCGTCCCGGTCACTGAAGCTGATGCAGGAAAGACGATCTCATTCTGGATCGGAACCATAAAAGCAGGGGCAACCCAGGTCATCACCCGTGGCGGTGAGCGTATCATACGCAAAGACCTGGACTTTGGCAGCTCTCCACAACCTGGAATTAATGCTGACTTTACCGCATCCCCACGGAGCGGTCCTGCTCCCCTGACGGTCCAGTTTACTGATCTCTCTACCGGCGGGCCGACGATGTGGTTCTGGGACTTTGGTGACGGCGTCATTCCGGCAAATGCAACCTGCTCAGGAACTGACTGTCACAACATAGCAAACCCGATTCACACCTATGCACGGGAAGGCACCTATACCGTCACTTTGACAGCATCGAACCAGTACGGAGCATCTGATACCGAAGTAAAGACCGGATATATCACCGTCGGACAGATTACCCCGGGCATTCAGGCAGACTTTACCGCATCCCCACGGAGCGGTTCAAAACCCCTGACGGTCCAGTTTACCGATCTCTCAACCGGTGGGCCGACGATGTGGGCATGGAACTTTGGAGACGGAACGACTGAAGGTCTCCTTGCAAACCCGACCCATACCTATGTAAATGACGGCACATACACCGTCACGCTGACTGCATCAAACCAGTTTGGAGCATCAGACACAGAAGTAAAGTCAGGATACATCTGTGTCGGTGGCAGTCCACAGCCGGTTGATACGATCACAATTTATCCAGGCTGGAACTTTATCTCCGTTCCAAAGAAACTGGCCCCAGGAAAGGATACTGCAGCAATCTTCAGCCATATTCAGGTGGACGGGCACAGTATCTTCCAGTATGATGCAGTGACCGGGCAGTGGATAACCATGACCTCATCTAGCCCAATAAAGCCGCTCGATGCGGTCTGGATCTACTCACGGGTCGCAGACAAGGTCTCACTTACCTATGACTCTGATCCGCTGCAGACACCTCCGACCAAGGAGTTACGAAAGGGTTGGAATGCAATCGGATTTACCGGACGTGAACCACTGGAAGCAAAGTTCACCTTCCTGTCAGTTCAGGACAAGTGGGTAAACTGCCTTGGATTCAACGAAGAGAAACAACAGTATGATCAGATGATCATCAAGGGCAGAAATGACGATGCACGCCTGTATCCCTACAGCGGGTACTGGTTGTTCATGTCTGATAACGGCACTCTTGCCGCGATTTCAGCCTGATTATTTTTTGGGGATGATAAAAATGTGGGGGGATGTGATATGCGAACAGAGACAGGATTCAGATGGATACCATTAAGTTGGTATGAGATAAGGTACGGTTTAGGTGGGTGTGTCAGAGGCACATTTCACAACTGCTGGTGGTGGGAAGAATGAAAAAAATAGTGTATATGCTCGCCCTGTTTCTGGTGCTGACATTTGCGGCATCAGGTGTCGTGTCAGGAGCAGGAGAGCAGATTAGTAAAGCAGGAGCTGGAGAGGCCATCTGTGATGGTCCTGGCGGTGCCTGCATTATTGCTGATTTTATCGGGAGCCCTACCGACGGGGTCGCTCCTCTTCGTGTTCAGTTCCTTGATTCATCGACCGGGTATCCGACGATGTGGAACTGGGACTTTGGAGACGGAAATGTTGCATCCGGAACTGCAAATCCGGTTCATATCTATAGTGAGCCCGGAATTTATACGGTCAGTCTGACGGCGACCAGTATCACCGGTGCTACGAGTACCAAGGTCAGGCAGCGGTATATTATTGTCAGGGATAAATATCCGCTTGAGGCTGATTTCCTGGCAAATCCGACCTATGGGAAAGCGCCACTTCATGTTCAGTTTACCGACTGTTCCAAGGGTGCGGTTGAAGAGTGGAAATGGGACTTTGGGGACGGGGGTACTGCATATGAGCAGAATCCAAGCCATGTCTATCAACGGCCTGGCAAATACACCGTTACACTGACGGTGAGCAGCCCGACTGCAGGGACAAGCACCAAGGTGAAGGAGAAGTACATCATCGTTGAGCCGTCCTGTATCATAGAGGCCAGGTTCAGAGCTGATCCAACGTCCGGTGCTGCTCCGCTCACGGTGAAGTTCACTGATCTCTCGGTTGGAGGACCAACCATGTGGGCCTGGGACTTTGGGGATGGAACCACCGACATGGTTGCTAACCCGACGCATGTGTATAAGAACCCCGGAACATACCAGGTTCGTCTTACCGCTTCCAGCCAGACCTGTGAGTCAGGAGTCAGTGAAACGACCATTAAGGTGAATCCACCGGCGATAAAGGCAGATTTCTCTGCAGATCCGCGATCCGGTGAAGCCCCGCTGACGGTTCAGTTTACCGATCTCTCGACCGGGAACCCGACCATGTGGAACTGGGACTTTGGGGATGGCACTATCATACCAGCCAGTGAAGATGAAGAAGTGGCCTGTGAAGGGGGAAGGTGTCCGCCGCCAAACACCCTGAAGAACCCACGGCATACCTACCGGGTACCCGGAACATACACCGTGACCCTGACTGCTTCAAATCAGTACAGTTCTGATACGGTCACAAAGACACAGTTCGTTACAGTCACACCACGGGCGATAAAGGCAGACTTCTCTGCAGACCCACGGTCTGGAGATGCACCACTGACGGTTCGGTTCACCGATCTCTCAACCGGGAACCCAACCATGTGGGCCTGGGACTTTGGAGACGGGGCTACGGACATGGTTGCAAACCCGACCCATGTATACACAACACCGGGGACCTACTCAGTAACGCTCACCGCGTCAAACCAGTATACGTCCGACACCGTGTGCAAGACACAGTGGGTTACGGTCAGGGATGTGTCAATCAATGCTGACTTTGTCGGTAATCCGACCAGCGGATATGCACCTCTGACCGTTCAGTTCACCGATCTTTCAACCGGAAACCCAACCAAGTGGCTCTGGGACTTCGGGGATGGGGGAATTATTCCGGCAAGTGAGGAGGAGGAAGTGACCTGTGAAGGAGGAAGGTGTCCGCCGCCAAACACCCTGCAGAATCCACGGCACACCTACCGGCTCCCAGGCACATATACCGTTACGCTGACCGCATCAAACCAGTATGGCACCTCTGACACTGAGGTAAAGCAGGCATACATCACGGTCACCGCAAATGCAATCGTTGCAGACTTTGACGGAACACCCCGATCAGGATGTGCCCCGCTTACCGTCCAGTTCACCGACAAGTCATCGGATTCACCAACCATGTGGAACTGGGACTTCGGAGACGGAGGCATCATTCCAGCCAGTACAGAAGAGAATGTAACCTGCGAAGGAGGAGCATGCCCGCCGCCAAACACCCTGCAGAACCCGAGACATACTTACACCGTTCCAGGAACCTATACGGTCACCCTGACTGCATCAAACCAGTTCGGAGCAACTGGCACGGTCACAAAGCAGGCATTTATCACAGTAGAGAGTTGTCCGGCAATCAAGGCAGACTTTGATGGAGTGCCACGGTCCGGTGAGGCACCTCTCACGGTCAGCTTTACCGATCGCTCGAGCGGAAACCCGACCATGTGGGCATGGGACTTTGGAGACGGGGCTACGGACATGATTGCAAATCCGGTCCATACCTACACAAAAGAAGGGAAGTACACCGTCACGTTGACCGCATCCAGCAAATATGGATCTGATACCGTCTCAAAATCTGAGTTCATAACCGTCAACACGCCCTATGATGATCTCATCCCGGTATCAGGCGGGTGGAACTTCATATCAGTGCCAAAGAAACTGGCACCCGGATATGACACGGCATCCATCTTCAAGGTCATCGACTCAGGCGGGCACAGTATGTTCCAGTATGACACCGGAAAGCATCTGTGGCACACCCTTGATCCGTCCAGCCCGATAAAACCGCTCGAAGGGTTCTGGATCTACTCTAAGGGAACCTCGTCGGTGCCGATCAGATATGACACGAACCCGGTCCAGACTCCGCCGACTGCATACCTGAAGAAGGGGTGGAATGGCATCGGGTTTACCGGAACAACACCAATTGAAGCAAAGTTCACGCTCCTGTCCGTGCAGGATAAGTGGGTGAACTGTGCAGGCTTTAATGCAGCAGCCCAGCAGTATGACCCGATGATCATCAAGGGAAGCAATGATGCAACTCTTATGTATCCGTTCCGCGGGTACTGGTTATACATGACCGCAGACGGTGTCCTTGCAGCAAACGCTGCATAACCCTTTTTTATAAGAGTCGTTCCTGCCTTGTAAACGGTTTAATATTCAGGACCGACCGGGCTGCATCTGATACGACATCTGTGAGACCCTTTGGTGCATACACGCCAAGCCGCCACTGACTTCTTCTGGTCTCATTGAGGGTGGTGACAAGGGGCGATACCTCTTCCAGCCGGCAGAGGGAATGCTTGTCCTGAACCTGAACCTCCATCCAGATATCACGGGGAAATGCAGGGATATCAACCATCACCTGATTTGGGTTGATACCTGCTTCATCCGCTATCTTTTCAGCCAGGTTCCGCTCACGAAGGAAGGATTCAGATGTAATCAGGTGGACCTCCCTGACATCATCCTTTCCGACATATAATGCCCGTTTAAAGAGCCGGCGTTCATAGAGGTTTTGTGCTAGTCCTGATACAGACGGATTGTCTGCATGAAGGAGATGCTGTATACAGGCCGCATCATCTGCCATCAGGAGAGAACGGAGAAGAGCCGGATCATCTTTGATGTATTCATACACCGCAAGGGAGAACATCTTCTCTGCAATCCGGCTGACATGGTGATAATACACCGCAGGTCGCATCAGAGTTCGTGCAATCAGCAGTGATTCTGCGGCCTGAACCCCGGACATATCAAGGACAATTCCGGTCTCACACAGCCGCATCGCCCTGATAAGCCGCATGGCATCCACCGTCCCGTACGGCACCCCGGTGTAATGAGCGTCACGGAGGAGGTAGTCCATCCGGTCAACATCAAGGTCTCCATGGATGATCCCTGAACACTGATGACGACCGTTGATGAGCTGATAGATGAGATCCGGATCAAGCCCGGCGTCAGTTATACGCTCTCCAAGAATCCCGGTTTTCAGCTGGTCAGATATGTTGGTATGTCTCTTTTTCAGGATCTCCTCTGACAGACCTTCTATTGCATGAGAGAACGGACCATGACCGATGTCATGAAGAAGGCCTGCAACCGTGATATGGGCCTGATCCTCATGGGAGAGAGAGAGCCTGGTTCCCAGGGAATGGGCCAGGTGCATGGTCCCCAGCGAGTGCTCAAACCTGGTATGATGTGCGCCAGGATAGACGAGAAATGAGAAGCCTAGTTGTCTGATATACCGGAGACGCTGGACCTGTGGCGTATCCAGGAGAGGAAGAAAGGATGAATCCACCTGGATATACCCATGGACCGGATCCTTAATCGATTTCATTCGGTCCCCACATGAGTTATGATCGGGCAGGTAACATAGAAAAGGATGATCACCTTCCTGTCCGGTGGAACCGGCACACCCAAGCTTCTCGAGGGCGCCCGGAATATCCTTCCGGATTCTGAAATATCTGTTATCGTTAATACGGGAGAGGATATCTGGTATCAGGGTGGACACATCTCTCCTGACGTAGATACCGTGATGTATCTCTTTGCCGGTCTACTCAACACCGATACCTGGTGGGGCGTTCGAGGGGATAGTTTCCTGACCCATGAAGTCTTGAGCACTCTGCTTCCGGACGCGTATATGTCCATTGGTGACAGGGACCGTGCAGTCCATATCGCGAGGGCTGAGTGGCTGAAAAACGGTATGACCCTGACCCGGGTAACACAGCATTTGTGCTCGCATTTCGGGGTTACGGCGACTATTCTCCCGATGTCAGACTCGCCCTACACTACCTATGTACGAACGGCGAAGGGAGACATTCATTTCCAGGAGTACTGGGTCAGATACCGGGGCAGCACTGAAATATCTGCAGTTATCCATGTCCCGGATGAGCAGCCACCGGCAACACCAGAGGTCACTCTGGCAATCAGGAAGGCAGATGTGGTTATCATCGGCCCCAGTAACCCGGTGACAAGTATTCTGCCGATCCTCTCCTGTACCGGAGTGAGGGAAGAACTTGCACAGAAGAAAGTAATAGCAATCAGCCCCTTTATCGGAGACGGCCCGGTTTCAGGACCGGCTGCCCAGCTCATGAAGACGATGGAATACCCGGCTGATTCCACGGGAGTCAGGGCACTGTATGCGGATCTTGTCGATGTCTTCATCCAGGACGAGCGGGATACTGCCCAGGTCCCGGGTGCGGTCAGGCTGGATACTCTCATGAAGACCCCTGCTATTGCAGAGCATCTCATGAGGGAGATCCTTACCCGATTATGACAACGATATTCCAAAGAGCGACATGAACAGGGCAAGTAAGAAACTGAGAATGCCGGAGATAACTTCCTCATTCAGGAGGCTGCCCAGATCAAACGAACCCGAATTCATGCCTGATAAGAGCTGATTCAGGTCCTCACCGGAGAAATCACTGGCACTACTCCCTGTCTCATCTGCCGTTGACAGGGATACTCCCAGCAGAACAAAACAGATTAAAATCGCCGTTAAACTGCGTATGAACCTCATGCACATATGTAGGGATGCTGGCATTATTGAGTTATGCCATAATTCCTGCACGGCTGAGGAGGTCATCAGCACTCTCTCGTGCCCCGGCAATAATCTTCTCTTCACCGGGGATATACCGGTTGTACATGAGGATCTTCCCCTGACAGATGACGGTATCCACGGCACTGCCCTCCGCTGAATAGGCAATATTTGAGACCGGGTTATGGAGGGGTACCATCGCCGGGTGAGAAAGGGAGATGAGCACAATATCTGCAGGCATGCCTTCCTCAATCACTCCTCCCTGGTATCCAAGGGCTTTTGCTCCCCAGGAGGTTCCCATACAGAGGGCTTCTGCTGCGGGGAGAAGGGTGTCTGAATTCCAGAAGAACTTCTGACAGAGGGCAGCGGTCTTCATCTCTTCAAGCATATCCAGGTTATTATTTGAAGAGCATCCGTCGGTCCCGAGGCAGACATTTACCCCTTGCTCCCTGAGCCAGTGATAAGGCATTGCCCGCCCGGTTGCAAGCTTCATATTACTGACCGGATTATGGGCAACAGAAACCCCCCGTTCTCCAAGAAGCCGGCAGTCATCTTCCGAGAGCCAGCACCCGTGTGCCGCCACGGTTCGTTCGGTCAGGCATCCGGCCTTGTCAAGAAGGGCTGCCGGCGTCATGCCATAGGATTTCTGACAGTCATCAACCTCCTGTTTTGTCTCCGCAAGGTGGGTGTGGATGAGTATCTTCTCCTTTTTGCTGTAGTCGGCACAAACCTCGAGGTGCTGCGGGGGAACGGTATAGGGTGCATGGGGAGCGATGGCAGAACTGATCCGGGACGTGTTCAGTGACCGTACATGATGAACAAGGTCTTCGGTGGCTTTCAGTTCAGCCTCCATCTTCGCTTCATCTCCAAAGGTGATGATCCCATGACTGAGTACGGCGCGGATACCTGATTCATCCACCGCCCGTGCCGCATCCTTCATGAAGAAATACATGTCATTAAAGGCTACCGTTCCTGACCGGATCATCTCAAGACAGGCAAGTTTCGTCCCCCAGTAGACATGTTCACCGGTAAGATGGGCTTCGAGCGGCCAGATCTTTTCTGAGAGCCACTGTTGCAGATGCATGTCATCGGCATAGCCGCGAAGGAGGGTCATGGCAGCGTGAGTGTGGGTATTGACAAGACCTGGCATCGCGAGAAATCCTGATCCGTCAATGATGATGTCTGCCTCATTCCGATAGATACGGGCAATATCAGGGCCGGCTGCACGGATAGTACCGGTCTCATCATACCAGATGTCGGACCGCGTTTTATCAGGGAGGAGAACACCGGTGATGAGCGTGGAGCGACATTTTAAAAATAAATCCTCGTTTTTACTGGGTGGGATATCCTTTGGATCTGCCATGAATTACCCATACTGTCTTCTTGTATCATCAATAAAACCAGATGATGCGTCGGTCCACAAAGAGTTTTGAGCGTTCCCGCTCATTGAGTAAGGGTATAATATGCGTGTTCCGATCAATACCATTACTCCTGATACGCCCTCAGCCGAGGTTATCGGATGGGCACATGAGATTCGTGACCTTGGAGGTCTTGCTTTTCTCTTAATACGTGACAGAACAGGAATTATCCAGGTGACCGTACCAAAAAAGAAGGTTGCACCGGAGATTGCTGAAACGATCCGTGCAATATCCCGTGAGTCTGTTGTAAGGGTCACTGGAATGGTCAAACCTGAAGGGAAAGCACCGGGCGGCAGAGAGCTCATCCCCGATGCAATCGAGATCGTGAGCCTTTCTGCAACCCCTCTTCCCCTCGATGTGGCGGAGAAAGTGCCGGCAGAACTCGACACCCGGCTTGATAACCGGTTTTTGGATGCACGCAGACCACGGGTCAGTGCCATATTTAAAATCCGAAACGCCGTCCAGCATGCAACCCGGAATTTTTTCTTTGATAACGGGTTTATCGAGATTAATACCTCAAAGATCGTCGCCGCAGCAACCGAAGGAGGAACTGAGCTCTTCCCGATCGCATACTTTGAGAAGGAAGCATTCCTGAACCAGAGCCCGCAGCTCTACAAGCAGATGATGATGGCCGCCGGGTTTGAGAAGGTCTATGAGATCGGTCCGATCTTCCGTGCTGAAGAGCACAATACAACAAAGCACCTGAATGAGGCGACATCCATCGATATTGAAGTCTCATTCACCGACCATATCGGGGTCATGCAGACGCTTGAAGATCTGGTCAGAGACATCTACCAGTTTGTTGATAAGACCTGCAGTGATGCCATCGCCGATTTAGGGCTTGATTCATTCGCCGTTCCTGAAAAAGGGTTCCCACGTCTTCCCTATAGTGAAGCTATCGAGATTGCATCTGCAAAATGCGAAGAGGATATCGCGTACGGTGATGATATCGGAACGGCTGCAGAGCGGGCGATTGGTGAAGAGATGGGACGAATGTACTTTATCGTTGACTGGCCGTCCTCAATCAGACCTTATTATGCAATGCCCTACGAGAACGATCCCGAGATCTGTAAGGCCTTTGATATGATGCACCCCAGGATGGAGCTCTCATCCGGTGCCCAGCGGGTCCACCAGCATGACCTTCTGGTAGAGCAGATAGCGAAGAAAGGATTAAATCCTGAGAACTTTGAGTTCTATCTCAACCCCTTCAGGTTTGGTATGCCGCCCCATGCGGGCTGGGGACTTGGTGCTGAGCGTCTGGTAACGACCATGCTTGGTCTTCCAAATGTCCGTGAAGCAGTCCTCTTTCCCCGTGACAGACACCGGGTTGTTCCCTGATCATGCAGTCATTCATCCCTGACACCATCCTTCCGACAACGGTTGTCGGCAGCTATCCAGGCCAGCCAAAGCGAACGCTGAAAAACCTCTTTGATCCCCTGCACGGAGCGGTGGAGGAGGCAGTATCTCTTCAGAAAAAGGCAGGTATTACAATCATATCAGACGGGCAGGTGCGGGGTGACATGATCGGGGCATTTGCCTCAAAACTCCCGGGGATCCGGGGAAGCGACGTCATCGGCCGGGTGATGCCCCCTGGCCAGGCGATAACGATAAAGGATACGGCATACGCAGTCAGGCAGCATCCATACGTGAAAGCGATCATCACCGGTCCGTCCACGCTTGCATACGGTCTTCATCTGGGCACTCCCCTGTACCGGAACCGGAATGAACTGATCCCGGATATTGCATCATCCCTCGTGGTGGAGGCTCAGGGCCTTGCAAAGACCGGGGCGGTTATGCTGCAGATTGATGAACCAATCCTCTCAACCGGGGCAGCTGACCTGGATGTTGCGAAAAAGGCAATCGCTACGATCGCACAGGCAGTTTCAATCCCGGTCTGTCTGCATGCCTGTGGAAATATTGCACATATCATCGACGATCTGCTCGCAATGCCCATTCAGATCCTTGATTTTGAAGGGAGTGTGAATGCAGAAAACCTGGCATCATTATCAGGGAAGGATTTAAAAGACCGGTACATCGGATATGGAATCGTGGATTCATCCTCACAGGTCCTTGATTCGGCCGATAATGTGAAGAGGCGGCTTTGGAAGGGAATAGATATCCTTGGACCGGAACGGATCCTTCCTGACCCGGATTGTGGTCTTCGGATGCACACTCCGGAGAGTGCGTACGCAAAACTGACCAGGCTTACCGGGGTCGTTTCTGAAGTACGGCAGGAACTTTAGAATTTGTGAAAACAATGATTGCGTCTGAACACACACCTGATAGGTAACCTGATGACGCCTGGCATTCCTTCATTGAACGGAAAAGAGCTCTTGGCAGCAGTGCTGTTCATTGCATCGGTCTTTATCCTTGGCCTGAAGCTGATGAACCCGACTCCGCTCGTGATCTGGTATACCGGTGAGGATTATATCATCCAGACCGAACGGATCGGGGATATATATTCGGCAACTGATGTTATCGTGCTCATTGTCGCGTCCCTTATAATCTGTGGAAGCGGGCTTTATCTTCTGCTCTATGAACAGATCCATCCCCTTCCGGTCCCCCAGGCACAGGGAGCGCCACCTCTTCCATACCAGGAGGCGCCTATACCATTCTCACCATTGGAAGATAGGAAACGAAAATGGGAGACGGTTCTTCCCACATTAAAAGAGGATCAGCAGCTCATCTACCAGACCATCCTTGATGCAGACGGGATCATCCCCCAGAGTGATATCGTTGAAAAGACCGGACTTTCAAAATCCAATGTCAGCCGGTCTCTTGATATGCTTGAGAGCATGGGACTGATTGAGAAGAGACGGAGAGGAATGGGAAACCTCATTCTGCTGAAATGAGGAGAATATGGAGAAAAACCGGATAATATTCCTTGCATTGCTCCTCGTCTGCGGCATTCTCCTCTCACTGGCAGGTAATTTCCTGATGGGTATTCGGGCACCGGTCAGGGAACAGAGCTCACTCCTCGAAAATTACCTTATCATGCAGTCGATGGCCGGGAAAAATGCATCATATGCCAATCAGACATACATGATTGGAGACTCAGGTATTGTTGTAAGCTTTAATGATATCCTCAATATTCGTGACAGTCCGGTCCACGAGACAAAGGGAGTGGTCAATGCCACCGCTCCACTCACGCTTCCCCGCTCGGCTTCTCCGAACATAACGACTCCCTGAGTTCCCGCCTGAGAAGCTTCCATCCGCCGACTCGCGGTAAATGATCGAGAATCACAAGACGACGGGGAATTTTATATCCTGCAAGTTGGGCACGAGACCAGCCGGAGAGTTCCTCAAGGGTCAGGGTATCATCTTTATTCCGGAGGACTACCGCTGCCGCAGGAATCTCACCTTTTTCTTCATCAGGACAGCCAAAGATGGCAATATCTGATATCTTCGGGTGATTGATGAGGACGTTCTCAACCTCGGTCGGATATACCTTCCATCCTGACATGATGATCATGTCCTTTTTCCGGTCAGTGATGACCAGCATGCCATGAGCGTCGATATACCCGATATCTCCGGTCAGAAACCAGCCATCTTCCATGAAGACTTCTTTTGTCTCTTCAGGCTGGTTCCAGTATCCAAGGGCTACCCCCGGCCCGCGAAGTGCTATCTCACCAGCATTCGGGGAGGTAAGTTCTTTTGCCGGGTTTCCAGCATCAACGATTTTTACCTCCGCATACCCGACCGGTTTTCCAACACTGTTATACTCATCTGCGGTCGGATAGTCTTCAGGCCTGATAACCGTCCCGCATCCGAGAACGATCGTCTCAGAAAGACCATAGGCGTTGATGACCGGTATTTTAAAACGTTCATTGAACTTTTTCCAGGTCGGTGAGTGCATCGGCCCGCCCCCACTAATGATACGGCGGACAGAGGTGAAGTTATCCTCGGTTCCCGGTGGGGTTTCAGTCAGGGCATGAATAACCGGAGGCATTCCGGCAAGGACTGTTATCTGATACTCACGGGTCAGTCTGATGTACTCATCCAGGTTATACCGCTCCATGATCACATAGGTCCCGCCGGCACGAAGCACAGAAACCCCCCATGAGATCCCGACATGTGCCATCGGGTATATGCCAAGGTAGATATCATCACTTGTCAGATCAAGAGCCTCCCCCTCGGCCTGCAGGGCGGCAAGCCATCCGCTGTGGGTCAGCATGGCCCCTTTCGGCCTGCCGGTTGTTCCTGAGGTATATTGTATCTGGCAGATCTGATCCGGAGAGCAGGGTACCGGGCGGAGAGGATCATGAGACCTGGTGAGAATCTCCCAGGAGTATTTGCCTTCTCCTCCCACCTCAATAATATGCAAAAGCTCAGGACAGGAGTCCTTCATCGAACCGGTGATATCCCGTGAACTGACCGATGCGATGAGCATTTTAGCACCAGAGTCGCGGATTGCATAGGCAAGTTCTTCCTTCCGGTACACGATGTTGGTCGGAACCGCGACAAGACCGGCACGCCATAGTGCAAAATAGCTGATCAGGTACTCAGGTGAACTGTCCAGATACAGGACAACCCGATCACCTGGAACAAGACCAAACTCTTCACATGCTGCAGCAAGAGAACCACTGAGTCGGTAAAGATCGGTATATGTATACGACCGGTTGGATTTTGGGTGGATGAGCGCTATTTTGTCTGGAAACCGGGCCTGATGGGTATCAAGAAATGTGGATATATTAAACATAACTGGGTACTCTCACTTGTGTACTATGTTGTACATAGATGCCCAAATAGCACTCCCTCCATACATGGGAAGAGGATGGAAAAAAGGGAGGGTTACTGGTACTCTGGTGGCTCGCTCTTTTTCGGCATACCACCTTTGAAATGGGTTTTTACCCGGCTATATGCCTCGCGAAGCCGCTCATTCATGGTCGGGTGGACCTTCTCAAGGGCACGCTCAAAGTGGTCTTTCTTTACATAATGGAGCTGATCCCGCATGGCAAAGATGGCTGCTTCCCGGCAGAGTCCTTCAAGGTCAGCCCCGACATAACCGTCTGTCCGTGACGCGATATCACCAAACAATTTGTCCAGAACCGGATCCTCAATGGTGATCCTGAATTTTTCAAAGATCTCAACCAGGATCCTGCGGCGTGCTGACCGGCTGATCGCTCCTTGTGACGGAGTGATTGAGCGGATATATTCCATGAGTTCAGGCCCTGATGATCTGACTTCACGGGGGAGGGTTCCGGCCAGGATCTCAAAGTCGTCCTCTGTAAAGTTCTGCGTGGCATCCACAAGTGATTCCAGGGCAGACCCCTCGATGGGTATGAGCCGTGCATGGATCTTCAATATGTCTACCCGGTCAGATGTACCTGGTTCACCGATATAGATGAGCCGGTCAAACCGTCCTGTTCTGAGAAGGGCCGGGTCTACAATGTCAGGCCGGTTTGTCGCTCCCATCACAACCACGTCCCGCAGTTCAACCAGACCATCCATCTCGGTCAGGAACTGGTTTAAGACACTCTCCATGGTGTGACTGTCGCCCGCCGTTCCCCTGGCAGGAGTCAGGGCATCCAGTTCATCAAAGAAGATGATGGCCGGGGAGACCTGTCTCGCTTTCTTAAAGATCTCCCGGACCGCACGTTCAGACTCACCAACCCACTTGGACAGGAGCTGGGGACCTCGGACGGCGATGAAGTTCGCACCTGACTCGTTCGCAACTGCTTTTGCAAGGAGGGTTTTGCCGGTTCCAGGCGGGCCATAGAGGAGAACACCACGGGGGGACTGAATACCAAGATCATCGTACTTCTCTCTTCTGGTAAGGGGGTACTCAACCGATTCCCTGATCTCCTCGATGGCATCAGACAGCCCTCCGACATCACGCCACCTGAGGTGGGAGACCTCAAGCATGACCTCGCGCATTCCTGACGGGGTGATCTCGCGAAGGGCCTGGTGAAAGTCCTTTCCGGTCACAACCATAGTCTCCAGGACTTCATCAGGGATGATATCCTCGTCAAGATTGATGTGTGGGAGGTACCGGCGAAGGGCTCTTATTGCCGCCTCACGGGAGAGGGCTGCGATATCTGCACCGGTATATCCGTGGGTCCGTTCGGCCAGTTCTTCAAGATTCACATCATCATACAGAGGCATCCCTCTTGTGTGAATCTTTAATATCTCTATCCGGTCCGGGTTTGAAGGGACGCTTATCTCAATCTCGCGGTCAAATCTTCCAGGACGCCTGAGTGCCGGGTCGATGGCATCAAGCCGGTTTGTCGCTCCGATGACGACAACCTGTCCCCGTTCCTCAAGACCGTCCATCATGGTGAGGAGCTGGGCAACGACCCGCCGTTCGACCTCACCAGTCACTTCCTCACGCTTGGGGGTGATCGAGTCAAGTTCATCGATGAAGACGATGGAGGGGGCATTGTCAGCCGCCTCTTCAAATACTTCCCGAAGCCGCTGCTCACTCTCCCCGTAATATTTTGAGATGACTTCAGGGCCGGCAATCGGGATGAAATGTGCCCCGGACTCATTTGCAACCGCCTTTGCGATGAGTGTTTTCCCGGTTCCCGGTGGTCCGAAGAGGAGGACACCTTTGGGGGGTTCTATCCCAAGACGCCGGAAGAGTTCAGGATGCCGCATCGGAAGTTCTATGGTCTCCCGAAGCCGCTGGAGTTCATCACGAAGACCGCCGATGTCCTCATACGTAATCTGGCTGATGCCCTCAAACCCGCTGATAGGACTGTCTGATATGATCACCTCGGTCCGCTGACTGATGATGACCGCATCCGGAGGATCCAGCTCGATGACCTTGTATGCCACCATCTGCGGCTGAACAAAGGGCATTCCTATGGGAATAGGTACCGAGTCTCCCATTGCGACCGGATAATCTATGAGGTTGTGATGAATGGTTGAGGGTTCTGCCATCGGCACATTTTTCGGGAGATCCTCGGGGGGTGCCAGCACCACAGTCGCGGCAGGGATCGTCTCTTCCACCTTGGTTATTTTGACCGTGTCTCCAATCGAGACATTTGCATTCATCCGGGTAAAATTATCAATCCGGATCTTCTGCTGATTCCAGTCTGCCAGCTGGGCACGCCAGACCTTTGCAACGGTTACGGACCTGCCGGAGATCCGGATGATGTCGCCCGGTGAAAGTCGCATCTGGTTCATAGTTTCCGGATCCAGGCGGGCTTTCCCTCCCCCCTGGTCTCCGGGATATGCACTATCAACCCTGAGATACAATTCCATTACCTAACCATCATATACGCCGGGACTTAAAAGTATAGGAACCATGCGTCTTCTCGCATTTGACCCCTTTCACGGCGCTGCAGGGGATATGATATGTGGAGCTCTCCTGAGCCTTGGTGCTGACAAAGAGCAGGTCATGCGAGCGATGGGGTCTGTTGTGCAGACTCCGGATAGTGAGATAGTAAACAGGTGTGGCATTGCTGCCGTGAAGGTCCATACCCATGCCGGTCCTGCCCACCGGACTCTTGAGGAAGTGCTTGCTATCGTTCGGAAGGCAGAGGCCCCTCCGGCAGTAATTACACAGGCTGAACTCATATTTACCAGGATTGCACGGGCAGAAGAGGCAGTCCACGGAACGCACCATGTTCATTTTCATGAGGTCGGCGCTGATGATGCGATTGCCGATGTTATCGGATCCTGTATGGCGGTACACCTGCTTGCTCCTGAAAAGATCATCTCCCTGCCGGTAGCCGTCGGGACCGGGATGCTGACCTGTGCTCATGGGACCTTTCCTGTACCGGCACCAGCAACCGCCGAGATCCTCTCATCCGGCAGACTCCTCGTGATGTCAGGAGAGCATACCGGAGAACAACTCACCCCCACCGGGGCTGCAATTCTCTCCGAGTTTTGTGGAGAGGGTGTCCCCTATCTTCCTGTCGGGGCCATTCTGAAGACCGGATACGGGGCAGGCAGCAGGGATGACCCCCGATCTCCGAATGTGCTCAGGGCATATCTGATGGAGTGCCAGGGTCTGTCAGAAGACAGAGTGGATATCCTTGAGACGAATGTTGACGACATCACCGGAGAGTGCATCGGAACCCTGCTTTCACGAGTAATGAAAGAAGGGGCACGGGATGCCTGTGCGGTGCCGGTCCTCATGAAAAAAGGACGGCCGGGGCATCTTATCAGGGTTATCTCACCCCCTGAACGATCAGGAGTCCTTGCAGAGATACTAGCCAGGGACCTTG
>NZ_JAIWNS010000054.1 GCF_020216685.1 Methanospirillum hungatei
CCCCGGATGATCCACAAGGTCCAGATACTGATCGATATGCTCATATAGATGATTCATCTCTTCTACTGTCGCCAGGGGGATGACTGCTTTTGGAAGATTTGCCAGTTCATAACAGATGACTCCGACAGCATGAGAGAGATTGATAATAGGATAGAGAGGTGATGTCGGAATGGTGCAGATAATATCTGCCCGTCTCACCTCTTCATTTGAAAGACCCCAGTTTTCACGCCCGAAGAGGATTGATATCGTCCCATCAAGATCTTCTATAAGATCCCTGAGCTCTTTGGGAGAATAAAAGGGCATTCGGGTCGGATGACAGGCAGAATAAGAGAGGGATCCGGTTGTGGCGATCACCCGGTGCGAGGTTGCACATACCTCATCTAGTGTCATCACAGTTGCTTGGTTCAGTACATCATCTGCATGTGAAGCCCGGATTTTGGCTTCATTTCCGAGGGTACAGGGATTGATGAGGATGAGATCGGTAAATCCGAAATTTTTCATCACCCTGGCGGCAAATCCTACATTTCCCTCATATAGCGGTTCGACAAGGACAATCCGTATATGGGGCATTGATCACTGTACGGCCTGGACGGTCTCAAGAAGGGTCTTTACACCCTTATCATAGACTGCATTTCCAACAACTATCGTGTCTGCATATTTTGCCATCTCTGCAGCCTTCTCTGCGGAGTCGATGCCACCGCCATAGTAAAGAACTGCATGATCGATAGCCTCGCCGGCCCGTTTTACAATGTCAGGATTTCCATACATACCGCTGTATTCAATATACACAATCGGAAATTTAAAGTAATGATCAGCGATGGAAGCATATGCGGCCACTTCTTCGGCAGAAATGCCGCAGTCTGCCCCCGTAACACGGCCCACTGCTGAGTTTGGATTTAATACAATGTATGCTTCGGGAATGACCTTTTCCCAGATGATGTCAGGATTCATTGCCCAGTCACGGTGTTTACCGACAATCCACCGGGCATCAGAGGTGTTCATAACACTTGCAACATACAACAGATCGATGCCATGAAAAATTACTGATTCAGGTCCGGCTGGTTCAACAACAAGCGGAAGCCCGTATTCTTTTACCTGGTCACGAAGCTGTGACATGTTGTCTTTGGTAATATTGAGCGTGCCTGAAAGGATGAGGGCATCTGTTCCACTTGTTGCAATTTCTGCTATCTCATCTTCGGTAAGATGTTTGTCCGGGTCAAGCTTGGTAACATGAGCCCAGGTCTTCCATTTTGTATGCATATATGCCTGTCCTCAAAAGTGCTGTACAGCTTCATTATTTCTGACTGAAAAACATTCGGGAGATCGGGGATCATACCCCTGCTGCAGCCTGCAGTTTTTTCAGATGATCTTTTGACATGCCACCTGATTTAGCAACCTTAACCGGATCTGCAGAGATAAGGGATTTTTTATCAAATATGCCGGCCCGATACAGGTGCTCAAGGGTAGACTCCCCGACTCCGGGAAGGGAAGTAAGTTCAATTTTCCCTGATTCAAATGCTTTTTTCGATATCTTTACCGGATCCGGCTTTCCTAATGACTGAGCAATCAGGGTTACATGCTTTCCAACCGTCTCAATAGAGATGCCGGTCTTGAATGCAAGGTATACCGGATGAGCAGAGGCAATATCTTCCGGAGTTAAAAATCCGGCTTCCTGATACCGCTTCAGGGATACAGCAGGAATGCCCATATCTTTCAGCTGGTTTTTCGCAACCAGGGAGATGGCTTCAGTCTTTAATGTCTTTGCTTCTTCTTCAGAAAGCCCGGTCTTTTTGAGGGATTCAATAGTGGCCGATGCAATGTCTCCGATGCAGTCTATCCCTGACTCGGTAAAGCCATTCATGACCTTTGTATGACTCCGGCCACGTTTTGGAGGAACAAACTGTTTCATGAACTTTTTACATTCCGATCTTCTCCGGATGAGATCAAGAACGTCATTTGCTTCATGAATTAACGTTTCAGCCTGCTTTTTCGTGATTCCAAGCTTTTTCGTCAGAACTGCAGGCTCAAATTTCGAGAGTTCATACAATGAAAAAATCTTTGCATCAAGAAGTTTCTGCTGAAGTGCCTCGGTCATCGCAGGCATCTTCGCATAGTGCTCTTTCTGCTGCTCGATAAGCTGACAGAGTGGACATCCCATATCCCACGGCCGGGCACCTTTTGCGATAAGACTGACGTGGAAGAGATTATGAACCTCACAGACCTTTTTTGTCCTGACCGCTGATCCCCACATCGTCCCTGGAAGAGAGATGTTGCAAGTACAGTCCGGATACCCATTACACCCGATAAATTGAGAACCGCCCTTCCGACGTATACGAAGATCCTTCCCGCACACCGGGCATGGTCCGATGGTCAGCTCTTCATCGGTCTGACCCATAATCTCCTGGCCGATGACTGCCTCATTTGGTTCCAGTTCATCAAATACCTGATGCAGCATCTTTCTGGAATCATCAACCACTCCGTCACGGGATGTATTTCTAACCTTGATAGCCTCCATCGCCTGTTCAAGCTTCTGGGTCATATCAGGTCTGGTGATGGTTGAAGCATGCGCTTCCAGTGATTCAGTCACTGCTTTCCCGACAAGTGTTGGCCTGAGTGGATTTCCTTCGATATATTTGCGGGAGATGAGCTTTTGGATCACTTCATGCCTGGTGGATTTTGTTCCAAGACCCAGTTCTTCCATCACCTGGATAAGTTTACTCTGTGAATACCGCGGTGGTGGCTGCGTCTGCTTCTCTTCAAGGTTCAGATCCTGTATCTTCAGTTTTTCTCCCTTTTTGACTACCGGGAGGATGGAATCTTTCGCCTCTGAATACGGGTAGACCGTCCTCCATCCGGGTTCGGTGAGACGGGAGCCGGTTGCAACATAATTTTGTCCGGTTGCATCCATCCCGATCCGCATGGTAGCCCACTCGGCATCTGGTGACAGGGTTGCAAGGAACCTGCGCACTACCAGTTCATACAATTTCCAGTTCTCACCCAGCTGCTCTTCGGTCGCAATACCTGTCGGATGGATTGGAGGGTGATCGGTTGAGGACTTCTTCCCTTCGGTCGGTTTGGCCCGCCTGTTCTTCCTGACCCAAGCAACATCCTGGGCAAATTTTGTCTTTTCAAGCGTGGTCAGAATACTGTCAAGGTTCAGGGATGGAGGATAGATGGTATTGTCTGTACGGGGATATGAGATAAATCCGTTCATATAGAGTTCTTCTGCAACCCGCATTGCATTTGCTGCAGAATACCCGATCCGTGCAGCAGCAACGATAAACTGGGTTGTATCAAACGGAGTCGGAGCCCGGTCTACCCGTTTTCCTTCCTTGACTTCGGTAACAACAAGCGGATCCTTTGTCCCGGCATATGCGGCATCTGCTGCTTTCTTGTCAGTAAACCGGCCTTCTGCATGACGTGCAACAATAGACTGACCATCTTTCTCAGTTGTCAGGGAGATCTCCCAGTAGGGTTCGGGAATAAAAGACTCAATCTCTCTCTCCCGGTCAACAATCATTGCGAGTGTTGGTGACTGGACACGTCCCACCGAAAGGATGTTTCCTCCACCCCGTTTTGCAGCCAGGCTGATAAACCTGGTAAGTGATGCTCCCCAGATGAGATCAACAACCTGCCGGGCTTCTCCTGCCGCTGCAAGATCAAAATCCAGATCACTTGGTTCTGAAAAGGCACGGTTGATCTCTTCTTTGGTAATCGCTGAAAACCGTGCACGATCAATAGGCACTTTCGGGTTGACTGCCCGGACCAGCTCATATGCCTCCTTCCCGATAAGTTCCCCTTCGGTATCAAAATCAGTGGCTATGGTGACACGGTTTGCCTTTTTGGCAATTTTTTGGATCAATTTTACAATAGCAGGTTCAGTAGGACGTTTTATGGTCTCTGCATCGATTAATGACCGGGGAGGTCGTTCTTGTGAGCGCCAGTTGGTATACCCTTCAACGAAATCGACCTCAACCACATGGCCACGAAGTCCGATTGAAATCTTGTCTCCAAATGTGTATACATTCACCCCGCCCTCCTTTTTTGCCGAAACTTTATCCTTTCCGGAAAGGATCTGTGCTATCCGGTTTGCGGCAATATTTTTTTCGGCAATAATCAGATGCATGATATCAGACCTTCTTATCCAGAATCTCTTTGAGAAGCGTATTCAGATGTCCGGGATCTGCACGGCCCCGGCATTTTTTCATGACCTGTCCGACAAGGAAATTTAGGGCCTGCATCTTTCCGGCATAGTAATCATTGACTGCTGCCTGCTGCTCGGCTATCACTTCCTGTATCAGTGCTGTAACCTGATCACCACTGGTCTTTGCAAGTCCCAGCCGGCTCACTATCTCCTGGGGGCGCTCTGGTTTTTTACCATCTTTAACCGCATCAAGTATCAGCCGGAGTATCTCCACCGCAGACTTGTCAGTAATAGTGTCGGATTTTATAAGAGTGAGGAGTTCACGGAAGAGATCTGCAGGCATTGCATCGATGGAAAAGTCACGGTAATTGAGCTCTCCAAGCAGATAGTCTGCGGTCCACGTGGCAGCAAGGGCAGGATCTTCCGATGCAACCGCTTCATAAAACTCTGCAAGTTTGAGACCGCCGGTCAGGGTTTTTGCATGCTCCGGTGAGACGCCGTACTGTGAAATAAACCGTTCCCTGCGTGCATCTGGAAGCTCAGGAAGTTCAATTGCATCAACCCATGATGCAACCCTCAGGGGGAGGAGATCTGGTTCAGGGAAGTACCGATAATCATTCTCCTCTTCTTTTGAACGGGATGACGTCGTCACTCCCCGTGCCTCGACAAAGTGTCTGGTCTCGCGTGTAACTGTCTGACCACGCCTGAGCAGATTCCGCTGCCTGGTTACTTCAAAGGTGAGTGCTTTTTCCACACCTTTATAGGACGAGATATTCTTAACCTCAACCCGTTCTGATCCCTTCAGTGATATGTTTGCATCAACACGAAGAGATCCTTCCTTTTCCGAGTCAAACACATTGAGATATTCAAGAGTAGCCCGGAGTTTGTTCAAAAATTTCCTGGCTTCCTTTGGAGACCGGAGATCAGGTTCGGTGACAATCTCAATAAGCGGGATGCCTGCACGGTTGTAATCAACAAGAGTATATTTTCCCCGATCAGTAGTTCCCATATGGACAGAACGTCCGGGATCCTCCTCTAGATGTATTCTGGTAATCCGGACCTCTTTCTCCCCATTATCACCGTCAATCAGAAGTTTTCCCCATTCTGCAAGGGGTTTGTCGTACTGGGTGATCTGGTATGCTTTGTTCAGATCAGGATAAAAATAGTTCTTTCTTGAGAATTCCGATTCATCCCTGATGGTACAGTTGAGCGCTTTTCCAACCTTCAGTGCAAATTCTATGGCCCGCTTGTTCACCATCGGCATACTACCTGGTAGACCAAGACAGACAGGGCAGGTGTGAGTGTTCGGTTCGTTGTCACGAAAATCCGTTGAACAACTACAGAACATCTTGGACTTCGTGTTCAGCTGACAATGGATCTCAAGACCGATGATCGTCTCCAGGTCCTCCATTATGCTCCTCCCTGTTCATAGGCATAGGCAGTGTCAATAATCCGCTCATCTTCAAAATATCGTCCGATAAGCTGCAGTCCGATCGGCATATTGTTTACTTTTCCACATGGCACAGACAAAGCAGGAACTCCTGCCAGGTTTGCCGGGACGGTCAGGATATCGGAGAGGTACATCTGCAAAGGGTCACTCTTCTCCCCAAGCTTAAATGCAATATCAGGCATAGTGGGGCCGGCAATTACATCTACATCCCTGAATATTCGTTCAAAGTCATCCCTGACCATCTGCCGGGCAGTCTGGGCTTTCTGGTAGTACCTGCCATAGTACCCGGCTGCAAGTGAGAATGTCCCCAGAATGATACGACGGCGGACTTCTTTTCCAAACCCGGCTTTTCTCTGATCAGAGTAGGCATCATGCCAGCTCTTCAGTGTCCCGACAGCAGGACCATACCTTACGCCATCAAACCGGGCCAGATTACTGGATGCTTCACTGGTACAGGTGACATAGTATGCTGATAAGGCATATTTCATCGAGGGTATGGTGCATGGTACTGCCGTTGCGCCCATCGACTCAAGCGAATCAATTGCCTGCCTGACTACTTCAGCAACTTTTGGATTTACACCCTCGCCAAAGAACTCATCAGGCACTCCAATCTTCAGACCCTTGATGTCTGATACCGGAGTATGTGAGTAAGGTTTATCAACCGAGGTGGCATCACGCGAATCATGGCCGGTAATGACCGAATAGAGGTTTGAAAGTGTATTGACATCCCGTGCCATCGGTCCAATCTGCTCAAGAGAGTTCGCATACGCAATAAGACCAAAACGGGAGACTCTCCCATAGGTCGGTTTTAATCCGACAATACCACAAAAAGCTGCAGGACACCTGATTGAACCACCGGTATCTGAACCAATGGCACAGTCAACAAGACCGGCTGCAACGGCTGCAGCAGATCCTCCTGATGAACCACCAGGAACCCGCTGATGATCGAGCGGATTTAATGTCGGGCCATAGGCACTGTTCTCAGTGGTTGTACCCATACCAAACTCATCCATATTGGTCTTCCCGACAATTGCTGCCCCGGCATTTTTAAGCAGTGTGACCACATGGGCATCATAGGGGGGGATATACCCTTTCAATATTTTGGAAGCGCAGGTGGTTTCAATTCCTTTTGTTGATATATTGTCCTTCACCGCAACAGTGACCCCGGAGAGCGGCCCGTCACCATAGGTAACTTCAGGAATGGTGGTAATAAATGCATGAACAGAATCATCCGGATGAAATGAAAGTGTCTTCACGTCACATCACCCGTGGTGCTTTAAAGTACCCTTTTTCTGTCTGACCTGCATTCTGCAGGGCTTCCTCCTGGGACAAGGAGGGAAGAACTTCATCGTCACGAAGAATATTATATCGTTCACGGATAAGCGGCTGATTCTGATCCAGGGTATCAAGAACGGCAAAATATTCAAGAATACCTGAACACTGGTTCGTAAATTCATTTATTTCGGAATCATCAATGCCGACATCAGCGAGTTTTGCGATTTTTCTGACGTCTTCAGCGGTAACCATTGTACGTTTACGTCCTCCTTATATGTGTAATGAAATCTGAAACAGAACTGTGATAACCATTCTGCCGGGCAATCCGTTTTATCTCTTTCCAGATCCCGGTCCCATACTGCATTGCCTTTTTATCATAATATGCGAATGATTCAGGCAGATACAGTCTGGCAACTTCCCGAAGTGGTTTTTTTCGGACACCTCCCGTAACCCGGTCACGAGGGGGTATTGCCTGTGCAGCGCATACAACCCTGATATCAAGATATGGCATTGACAGGTACGCACCCATGGATCCTGCAATACTCTGATCCCGGCATCCCTGACGGGCAAGAGAAGCAAAGTCACGGGCAAAGACCTCTTCCAGGAGATGATCCGGAGTATTTAGGTACCTGGCATATCCTCCAAAGACCTCATCTGCTCCCTGACCGGTCAGAATTCTTTCATAACCGAGGGTTTGTGCTGTTTCTGCAACAAAAAACAGAGTTGTTCCTATGGCTACATCAACCGGGTTTGGATCATCAATGAGGGAGATAACAACCGGAAGAACTGCTGCAATATCCTCCGGAGAAATCGTCCTTATGTGTAAGGGAAGATCAAGAGCTTGTGCAACAGAAGTAGCCTGCCTGATATCATGGCAATCTTCCATGCCTACCACAAGACAGGGGCGTCTTGCGATTGCTGCTACCAAAGCAGAATCCACACCGCCGGACAGAGCAGTAATACCTGAATCTGATCTCAGCTCAACAGCAGTCCTGATCGCATCAACAAGGGGAAGGCATGGACAGTATGGTTCTACTAAACCCGAAACAGAACCATTGCAGATGATTGTCCCGGCCGGACACGGACCCTGAATAATACCAAAATGATCCCGTGCAACACATGAATCATATTCCAGATAGAATTCTCCACCAAAGCGTGTGACAATATGAGGATCCTCTGATATTTTTTGAATGATTTCTTCATGAGATAACGGTATCCCATCCAGCTCGATCCAACCGGTCAGATGCATACGTCTCAGGAGGTGAGCTACACACCTCATAAATGTGATCTGAATACCTCTTCCACCACCCGGTCAAGTTGAGACAGACTTTTACCATATCAATATATATACCTCCAACAGGTTTGTGGATATGAATGGGGGAGTAATTATGAAATGGGGACCAGGATTGATTATAATCCTTACTTTGTTCTGTTCAACTGCGTCAGCTTTGCCCCCGGGTTTTTGCCTGGGAGAGGAAGGAGGCCTTGCGCTGGGGGTTTTTGCTCCTGAAAAATCTCCATCAGGAGAAGAACATATCCTTCTGGATGAAATTCAGGCGTTCAGGGAAAAAACCGGAAGTCCTTTGGCAATTGGTGTATTTTCAGATGAATGGATGAATGACCGGAAATTTCCTGCAGAAAATGCAAAAACCCTGCGCAATGAAGGAATGATCCCCTATATCAGGTTCATGATGCGAAGCTCTGATATACCATACCAGAAAGAACCGGTTTATACACTCAGCAACATTGCACTGGGTAAATTTGACGGGGAACTCAGATCCTGGGCCAGGGAAGCCAGATCTTTTGGTTCACCGATCCTTATTGAATATGGTACTGAAATAAACCAGTGGAACTATCCCTGGAACGGATACTGGAATGGTAACCAGAAGGGCCAGGATTTATTCAAAGATGCATACCGCCACATTATTCGTATTATGCGGGAAGAGGGGGCATCAAATCTTATCTGGATTTATCATGTAAATGCAGAGAGTCAGCCAGCAGATGAATGGAATAATATGACCTCGTATTATCCGGGAGATGACTATTGTGACCTTGTGGCAGTATCGCTGTTTGGAACCAAAAAACCCTTTGAGACCGGAACAAAACAATTCAGCGACGCTATGGATAGTACTTTATCAACCCTGAAGGGAGGGGGGATCCAAAAGCCCATCCTGCTCATCACCGGGACAGATGTGCAGAGCAGATTTGAGGATCCTGCTACGTTTGTATCAGATATTCTCTCATCACTTTCCGGACAGACCTGGCCTGATATCAAGGGCCTTATCTGGCTCAATGCTGCCTGGAAGAATGATAATAATCCACTTCACGATACTTCGATGAGATTACAGGATAATGCGACGGTGGCAGCTGCATTCAAATCAGGTCTGCAGTCTGTCCAGATCCAGGGTCGTCTGACCTGTTCATAATTTATCCATCCCATGCACAACTGCGGACTATCCCCCCTCCTTTCTTCTGACTGCAGAGCCCTGATCCTTGGAAGGTTTCTATAGGTGCCTGATCTCCCGTTTCTTTCCTGCGTAAGTTGCATGGGAGCCGAGTTCTTCATGAATTCTCATGAGCTGGTTATATTTTTCTACTCGTTCTCCCCTGCATGGAGCTCCGGTTTTAATCTGGCCGGTGCCGAGACTTACCGTAAGATCCGCAATGAAGGAATCCACAGTCTCTCCACTCCGGTGCGATATCATTGAACTCCACCCGGCATTTCGCGCCATAGTAACTGCGGATATTGTCTCCGTGACGGTCCCTATCTGGTTCAGTTTGATGAGGACGGCATTCGCTGCCTTTTCTGAAATACCACGTGAAATACGTTTCGTATTCGTCACAAAAATGTCATCTCCGACCAGCTGGACCTTCTTTCCGATAACTTTTGTCATCGCAATCCACCCATTCCAGTCATCTTCAGAAAGCCCGTCTTCAATGGAGATGATCGGATATACTGAGAGCAGATCCTCGTAATATCCTGTCATCTCTTCGGATGAGAGTCTCTTTCCTTCACTCTTCAATTCATATACACCATCTGAATAAAACTCACTCGACGCAGGATCAAGTGCAAGTGCGATATCTTTCCCTGGTTTATATCCGGCCATCTCAATTGCTTCGGTTATAAAATC
>NZ_JAIWNS010000055.1 GCF_020216685.1 Methanospirillum hungatei
AAGAGGAATCCGGTTTGATGAGACTTTGGGAGCAAAGCCTCCCTCATCCCCGACACCAGTTGAGAGGCCTCGTTTTTTCAGGATGGTTTTTAAAGAATGATAGACCTCACATCCCCATCTGACAGCTTCAGGAAAATCAGGAGCTCCGACCGGAGCGATCATATACTCCTGGAAATCAGCTCCCTGCCAGTTTGCATGAGCACCCCCGTTTAAAATATTCATATAGGGAACCGGAAGAAGATATGTCCGGTCTGCAAGGTGTTCATATAATGGAACCTGTAATGCCTGGGAAGCAGCACGGGCTACCGCCATGGAAACCGGGAGGAGCGCATTTGTGCCAAGACGGCCTTTGTTATCCGTTCCATCCAATGAGATCAACTGGTTGTCTATAGCTGGCTGATCGGTGCTGTCCATCCCCATCAGGGATTTGCGAATTTCAGTATTGATAGCCTCTACCGCTTTCTTAACACCTTTCCCAAGAAAGCGCGAATCCCCATCACGCTTTTCTATTGCTTCATGTGTTCCGGTCGACGCTCCGGAGGGGCATGCTGCCCGCCCAAAATACCCCCCGACCAGAGTAACATCTGCTTCAACAGCGGGATTACCCCGTGAATCAATGATCTCTCTTCCAAAAACCCTCTCTATCTGAACCATAGGATTTCCTTTCATGCCCCAATGCTTGCAAGGCTGCAGGATTCTGTCACATATACCCAGTATGAACGGGTTGGCTCCAGCATCCGTGAATCAGCCTGCTCATTTGATCCACCATTGACGATGGTTACCTCAAACTGCTGGATAGCAGGGTCCCATCCGATAACCTCTGTCCAGGTATTTCTTATAGAAAGTAATGAATCACGTGCTGATGCCGGAGTATTTCCAGTAAATCCAAACATGTTCCATCCGGCAGTCATATCCTTTACCGGGGGTACCTGCAGGGGATCATCTGAAAAACGAAGGGGAACGCTATGTGGAGTAGTGGAGTAAACCCAGTACCCTTCAAGCGGGAGAATCTTATCATCAGCCGTCAGATCATTCCATCCTCCATCCTTCTGATTATAGGTCCAGATACTATGACCGGCAGAGTCAAGACCGGTAAAAATAGAAGCAGTATTTGCATCATTTGCCAGACGTCGTGGGACGGATACAAAATTCCATCCGGCAACCAGGTTTATTGATCCATTTAGATAGTCGGATACTACCTGATCACCTGACCCTGAAAGAACAGGTGTCTCTTCACCTGTAACAGTTTCTTCCCCTGATACTGAAAAGCTGCATAAAAATAAAAAAATGCAGAGTATACCGAATCGTGATAATCTGGTCATAACGTCCATTCCTGCTTTTCCAATATAAAGCATTTCTGTGTAACTGTATTTCACTTTGTCGTCATGAGATCGTCATGAGATATTCTCTTCACATCAGGCATACAAATGCTCTTTTGTGAAATCCCTGACACTCTCAAAGTCACAACTTCCTTTCGATCTTAATCTCTCACTCTCCTGCGGGCAGATATTTGGATGGAAGAGAACGAGGAATACATGGAAAGGAGTTCATAATGGAAACATCGTAACAATCAGACAGAAGGGTACTCTCATCGAATATGATGGGTTGACAAAGCCGGATGTCATCCGGTTTTTAGGGATATCTGATCCCGTCTCTGATATTATCAAATCCATCAGAGAGCATATCATCGCATACAAAGGTTCACCAGATCATTTTTTTGAAACCATGCATAGCAAGTCACAAGGACTTCGGATACTCAGACAACATCCCTGGGAATGTCTGGTGAGTTTCATCTGTTCGGCAAACTCGAATGTCAGCACTATCGGGAAACGAATCAACCTCATTCTTGGGCGATATGGCACCTCATGCACATTTTATGAAAACACGTTTCCGGATCCAGCAGTACTTTCTCAATGCAAGGAGCCAGAGCTACGGGAATGTCTGACAGGATACCGGGCACCATACCTGATAAAAACTGCTCAATATATTCATGAGCATCCTGACTTCTTTCAGCAGGTCAGAAAAATGAATTACCATCAGGCAAAAGACATGTTGATGATTTTACCCGGAGTCGGACCGAAAGTTGCAGACTGTGTTTTACTCTTTGCATTTGAACATCTGAACGCAGTCCCGGTTGACATCCGGATACGGAAGATAATAGAAGACCAATACGCCAGTCTTATCCACACCGATAAGAGCGGAAAACTCTCTTATGACACTATTGGCGGATTCTGCAGAGAGTACTTTGGTCCGTATGCCGGATATGCCCAGCAGTATCTCTTTGCTACCCGAGATTTGGAAAAGGAAGAGGTTACCAAATCTGCTGAATTACCATGAATACACAATAAGCGCACGTTGCAGTCAGGGGTATCGTAACAATCCATGCCGTGACAATCTGCCTGACAATAGACCACTGAACTGCTGAACTTCCCTGCGTTGCACCAACCCCCATGATACAGCCGCTGATTGCATGAGTGCTGGACACCGGAACACCAAACAGCGTGACAAATAAAAGAACAAAACCTCCGCCTGCTTCTGCACAAAAGCCCTGGTACGGACGCAGATGAGTAATCCGCTTCGCCATTGTCCTGACGATCTTCCATCCTCCAGTCAGGGTTCCCAGTGATATTGCCGCACTGGACATGAAGATTACCCAGAGAGGAACATAAAAGTCACTCAGTACCCCTGCTGTAACCAGCATAGCAGTAATTATACCCATTGCATGCTGGGCGTCATTACTCCCATGACCGATACTATAAAAAGAAGCAGATACGATCTGCAGTTTATTAAATATTTTATTCATTACCTGCTGGTCTGCATTCCGGCATAACCTGATAACCAGACATCCGAAGATGAACGCTCCTGCAAATCCCAATGATGGTGAGATGACAATGAAGAGAATGATTCCCAAAAGGCCGCTGATTGGAAGAATATGAAACATAATACATAGGGGAATGGAGAACACAAAACCAAAAAATCCTCCTATCTTCAGATAATGAGTACGGTCTGGCTCATGTTTTAACCTGGCAATTCCTGCCAGAAAGACTGCCCCGATAAGTGCTCCTATAAACCCGAAAAGAATTACTCCTCCGATCAACGGCAATGAGGGAAGGATGACAACACTCATCCCTCCATAGGCAACCGCAGTTCCAATCAGACCACCAACCATCGCATGGGTGGATGATATCGGAATCCCGATATATGCAGTCGCATAAATCCAGAAAGATGCAACGAGAATACCGACGATAATCACCTCAAGAGTGAGCCACTCAGGTGCCACAATCCCTTTCCCAATCGTCTTTGCAATAGCCGTGGTAAAGAACAACGGGCCAATAAGATTAAAAAAGGCTGCCAGACAAACTGCCTGCAGGGGGGTCAGGACACGGGTTGCGACAATGGTAGAGATGGAATTTGCCGCATCATGAAGACCATTTAAAAAATTAAAAAGGAGAGCGATAGCAATGCCAATGATGAGGATGCTTTCCATACTGATCACGAATGCCTGATACTGATATCCGAAAGGACGTTCGCAACATCTTCACATTTGTCAGTAGCAGTTTCCAGACACTCATAAATGTCCTTTAATTTTATCGTGGTCATGGGATCTTCCATGGCAAACAGCCGCTGTATTGCATGAGATAACAGATCATCTGCCATGTTCTCAAGCCGGTTAATTTCAATACCACAACTTTCCAGTGGATTACTGTTCCTGAAAGAACGAATTCCCTTCACCCCGCATTGCAGCTGGACTGTTGACAGTCTGATAAGCTGGGCAAAGTTCTGCATCGTCCTGTCATAGTCCTTGATCCCATAAATGAGAAGTTTCTCAGCCGAATCATCAATATAGTCCAGAACATCATCAAGTGCCGATGCAAGTCTTGATATCTCCAATGGATCAAGCGGAGTGATAAATGTGCGATTTAAATGTTCGTATATTTCATGGGTAATTAAATCGCCCTTATGTTCCAGTTCTTTAATCTCTTTATAGGTTGATTCAGGATCAGTCTTTGTTGTGACCATCTGCTCCAGTTTTTCGGCCGCCTGGACTACAATTCCGGCCATTTGCTCAAAAAGGTCAAAAAATACTTTATCCTGTGGAATCAACCATTCCTTAATCCCCACAGTAATCGGAACAAATAACCCTTACATACGTAAAAAGACACCGGTCTGTCAGCTGACAATATCAAGGAAAGTCAAACCTGCCTGTAATAAAAAAGAATACGCAAGATAAAATAAAGCTGAAGCAGCAACTGCAAGCGGAAACGTAACAATCCATGCTGTAATAATATCCCTGACAACCTTCCAGTCAACGGCATTTTTCCCCCTGGTTGCACCGACCCCCACGATTGAACCACTGATGATATGGGTGGAAGAGGTAGGAATACCAGTTATTGTCAGGGCAGATATGACAAGTCCCCCGGCAATGGAAGCGCAAAACCCCTGGTACGGCCGAATCCGGGTTATCCCTTTTGCCATCTTCGTAATCACATTCCATCCTCCAAAGACCGTCCCGACACCGAGGGCAAAAGCAGATGCAGCCATCACCCAGAACGGAGCAGAGAACTCATCCGAGAGACCACCTACGATGAATAATGCTGCAATAATTCCTACCGCATGAAGTCCGTCGTTTGCACCCTGACCAATTGCCTGGGCCCCGCAGGTCAGCACCTGAAGGGGAAAGAAGATTTTATTTCTGGTACTCTGCCTTGAAAACCGGAAGATATAGGAGACTAAAATATCAAGGAAAAAACCAACAAGAAACCCAATGGTCGGGGATATTACAATAAATATGAAAATCGCGAGAAGTCCGCTTACTTGAAGAATACCAATAGCCATAAGAGAGACCACCATAAGAGAAAAACCACCGACGGCCCCAGCGACAGCGCCAAGTCTGACCGGTCCCTTGAGCATCCAGAAGACGATTGAGAGATAGACCCCTCCACAGAGTGCTCCGACAAAACCAGTCATGGCAACAGACTGAAGCATCAGGAGAGACGGCCATATTACTGTGGAAAAGCCAAATGCAGCGATTGATGAACCAACCATACAGCCAATGAGAGTATGACTTGATGATACAGGAAATCCTTTCGCCGTTAAAATGCCTAACAGGAGGACGCCACAAAAGAGTGCTACAACAAGCGTACCAGGAGTCACTGCTCCAGCCTTCACTACCCCTGTCCCGATAGTCTTTGCGATGGCAGTTGTTAGTAAAAAAGGTCCTGCAATATTGCAGACCGCTGCCAGAATGAGTGCATACAATGGTCGCAAGGCCCTGGTTGCAACTATCGTGGCTATCGAGTTTCCTGCATTATTGAGACCGTTGACAAAATTAAATAAGAGTGCAAGGAAAATCCCGATGATTATTATGAATTCCATGGTTCATGTATGACGGATGATAATCTCATTAAGCACATGCCCCACATCATTACATTCCTGCAATACCTCTTCGAGATTTTCATAAATATCCTTGAGCTTTATGAGGAGGATCGGATCCTGCATAGAGAATAGTTCAGTTACGGCAGTAGAGAGGAGATCACTGGATCGGTTATATACATGATTGATATTCTGACAGGAGTTTTTTATCTCACGAATCTCATTCCAGGACCCAAGCAGCCCCACACCTTCCCGAATTTCTGCGACAGATATGGAAATAAATTCGGCAAAGGTATTCAGATGGGGGTAGGTCCCGGACAACTGATAGTTGCATATCTGATGTGCAACCCAGTCGATGATATCGATCACATCATCCAGAGCTTTTGCAAGACGGTGAATTTCATCTGGTTCAAGAGGAGTGATGAGTGACTCCTCCAGTCTTGCAAAAATTTTTCTGAGCAGTTCATCAGATTCATGCTCAAGCTGATGTATCTTCTGACAGGTGATCCCCCTGTGCTGATCCAGATCAGAGATCAGTTCGGTCAGATGCGATGAGGCCTGAACTATCTTCTCTGATATTTCACGAAAAATTTCCAGAAAATATTGATCTTCCGGGAGAATGATATCCCGTATCCGCATATCTTCTGGTGATACCTGATATATTATATGATTACGCGTTCCATCAGGAATTTTAATCAAAATGGCCTGAAAAATCAGGTCATATTGCTCATTATTGCAAAAAATTCGTCTGCCGGAACGGTTGCGAGTGCTGGAAATGTTCTGTTCTGCACTGAATACCGCTGCATTACCTGATATTCTAGCCATGCGCCATACAATGAAAGGCGGGCAGTAATCCCGGAGATCTGTGCAGGATACTGGGGATCTGATCTGTTCAATTTAGGAATACGGTTCAGATTGATCAGTTCCGACTGGACTGTCCGGTTATATGCCTGCCTCAAATATGACAAATCCTGTGAAATATTATACGAGTACGTCTCATTCAGATTCTTCTTCAGACGAATATTTGCATATTCTACAGACAGATTCAGTACATCAGGGATGTCATACGTGACAGAGCCATCAACCCGTCCTTTGATCTCATATAAATCAGGAATCCAGTACTGGTTCATCATAAACAGAAATTCAGTGTCATTACTGGTATGATTCCCCGAGATACCGATATCCTCCCCCATACAGGGATATATATCCAGGAAAAAAATTGACAGAAATATGATGAACATATATGTCAGGCAAAAACGCATAATTATCTCCTATGAACCTCTATTGATCATTGAGTTTATCTCTGGAGACATTTGAAGGTATCAGCCCTGAAATCTTTTAATAAAATCCAGAATATGATAACCTGATACATGAAACCATTATGAAAGGGTATGAACAACAAATAAGGGCAGGTTAGTGAGTGAATTCTGAAGTCCGTGTACTCCATGTTGATGACGAGCCCGTCATATGTGATTTAACCAAGTTGAGCCTTGAAAAAGGTGGACGACTCAAAGTGGATGTGGCCTCTTCAGCTGAAGAAGCATTGGAGCTTATCAGGTCAGGTTCATATTCTTGTATCATTTCAGACTATGAAATGCCGATAATGAACGGGCTCGATTTTTTAAAAGCGGTGCGAAATATTGATCAGGACATCCCGTTCATCCTTTTTTCAGGAAGAGGGCGTGAGACAGTCATCATTGATGCCATAAATACCGGAGCAGATTTTTACATCCAAAAAGGCGGCGAACCAAAAGCACTCTTTGCCGAACTCAACCATAAAGTGGAGTATGCCATTCAACAGCGTAATACGCGCATAGCTCTGAAAAGAAGAGATAGCATTTTGGAAGCGGTCAGCCTGGTCGCGAATCTGTTTCTTGGTGGTGAAGCATTCGATAGGGCCCTGCAGGAAGCAATTACCCTATTTGGTCTTGCAACCGAAGTGGATACCGTCAGACTGTTCAAACTGAATTCAGATTCAGAAGACTCTGATACACATCACTCCATGAAAAATATTGCTTCATGGACAAGGATTACGATTCAGTCGGATGAATGGGAGCAATACCTAAGAACCAATAATATCCCGGTGGAAAAGGGACTCATCTCCCGCCTTGTCAGGGGCGAGACCCTCATCCTCAATGCATCAGAGATCCAGATGTATAATCCGCTTAAGGGTGGAGTAGGTGCAAAATCCATCGCCGTTTTTCCGGTTTTTGTTGATCAGAAAGTCTGGGGAGTCTTCTGGTTTGCCGATTACATGAGTGAGCGGACATGGACCGGTGTGGAGATTGATGCTCTGCTTGCCGCATCAGCCATGATAGGTTCTGCTATCCAGCAGGATCAGATGCGACGATCGCTTATCGCGACAAAGGAGGAGTACGCATCCATGTATGCCCTGATGAGACGGCTCTGTGATACGGTCCCTGACATTTTATGGGCAAAAGATATGGATGGTTCATTCCTCTTTGTAAACCAGGCAGGTTCTGACCTGCTCTGTGCAGAAAATACCAGTGATCCGGTTGGGAAAAGAGAAGAGGATTATCCCTGTGGACTCATTCATCATGGAATGCCAGAGTGCAGAAATGTGAGTCATCATGATATGAATGGGAGAATATCTCTCAAATCCGGATCAGAGGTCACTGAACTGGATATCATTACCGTCCCATTTGTCAATACTGAAGGAAAACCAATAGGAACTGTTACACTGGGCAGGGATATTACCAATTATTGTAAAATTGAGCAGGGTCTTCGAAGATCAGAGAAGAGATATGAAAATATCATCAGTGCCATCCACATCGGAGTGCTTGTCGTTTCAGGAGATGGGGTTATTAAAGAGATAAATCCCCGTGCCCTGGAATTACTGGATGCACGAAAAAGTGAGATAATTGGAACATCGCTCAGTAAAAACCGGATTCTCCGTGAGATGGAATTATCAGATGCAGTTCGTGAAGTGATAGCGACTGGAAATGGCATTTCATTCCTGACATCACGCTCAGTTACCAGAACATCTGAAGATCTGTACTGTATGGTAAGACTGCTGGTCCCGGAAAACGGAGGGGAAGCTGAGGTTCTTATTACTCTTGATCCCCATTACTCAGCATAATCAGAGAAGTGAAACAAGGTCGCGAAGAACTGCAGCAGGATCTTCAGCCTTAACCACACTAGATGCCAGCAGAACTCCATCCGTTCCAAGGTCAACTGCTGTCTTTACACATTTTCCTGAGTGGATTCCAGCACCGGTAAGGACTTTTACTGCAGGACTGATTTTTCTGACAACATCTACAGAGCCCGTAATAATTTCCGGATTTGCTTCGGAGACGGATATTTTTCCACCAATAAGTTCTGGTGGTTCAATTGCCACATAATCCGGATTCAGGGCAGCAAGAGCAGCAGTGGTTGCCACATTATTCGAGCAGACACATGAGAGAAGACCGGCACCTTTCAGGGCACTGACATTCTTTTCAATATCTGCAACATTCAGCCGGTATTCTGAGTGATTTACCAGTGATCCGATCGCTCCTGCAGATTTGATCGCAGCCAGAGGCATTCGGCCGGTATGGGCACCAGGATCAACCGGGTCTACATGCTGGGCAAAAACCGGAATATCATAATGGTGGTTTATGGGATGAATATCAGTATATAATGGTGCCAGTGCGATGGTAACACCTGATTCATCTATTACTTCCCGGGCGGCCCTTGCAATCCGATGAGCTCCGTTTCCGATTGATTCGGTATAACACTTCAGATTAACGAGGACGAGTGGTGTTTTCAATGACTGTTGTTTCATATGGCATTCATTCGTCGTTGGAATACTTATCAGTTAACAATTGTTCACGGGTGATGTACGAAATCGGGGTCTTATTGGTTATGGTTTTACACCAGAAAGACCCCTTTTGAACCCTGACCGGGTTACTCCTCCCCAGCTCATACTGATAATGGTATCTCTTATCTGCTGTACCTCTTCTTCTGTAAGATCAGCTATCATCCGTCTCCTCCATAACCGGGTCATTTCACCTGAATAGGTAGCACCCCGGCCGCGGGCGTCTATAATAAACCACCTGATTCCCATCTGATATAGTACCGAATATTCACCAATAAGGCTATGCTCAGATGAATTCATGATATGACTTCTCCCTGATTGCTCGCACCATACCGGGAATGAGTACTTCTTTTCATCCTGAAGAACGAGCCCGGTTCCTTTTTGATTGTGAGCATACGCACATACATGATCTTCTGTAACCGCAGCTTCAATGAGACCCTGACAACATAGAGCAATGAAAGGCCCGTTTCCGTTCCTGTATACCTGACAGATATCAGAGATCTCCTGTTCTGACAATTCAGGAGACAGGGTGCAGAATTCATACCGGTCACAGGCTTTCAGCGATGCAGTATTTGTCACCGGCAGACCATAGAAGGATGAAACCGAGCAATCAGGGTTACATTCCTGGATATATTCACCTATTCCAACTGAGTCGACGAGAAAATGATGGATACCAAAAGAGTCGAATTTTTTCAGATGAGTGGAGAAGAGAGCCAGGTCGTTCTGACGAATCACTCCGGGGACTACAATACCGATCCTATGAGCATGGTCTGACAATCCACACATTTCATCAGGAAAATCCTGCCAATC
>NZ_JAIWNS010000056.1 GCF_020216685.1 Methanospirillum hungatei
CAGATATATCCGGTCAGCACCATGATTCAAAGCAGCATGAAGATCAGGGATGGATGAGACAAGAACAATCAGGTTCGATCTCTCTGTTCCCGGTTCCAGATTACCTGGATTATCCGAACATACAGAGTCACCAATCACGTTCCGGATATTGTATACAATTTCTGGTTTTGGAAGGTGGGATTGAATAATTATGTCTTCAGCAACTTCCAGGATCTCACGCCTGAGTCCATTTAGTACCCGAACAGGAGCAAACCATCCTTGTTCACCGGAGATCTCAATATCAGTGAAGGTAAAAAGCGTCCCTCCGGTCTTCATAAGCTGTTCCCGGATGTGATCCGGTGTCAGGGATCGCGTCTTTGCAGGTTCAACGATCTCAGGCCCTATGAAATCAAACTGATATGCATGTTTACGTCTGTCATATACAACTCCCTTCCCAAAAATGATCCCTTCAGGAGAGAACAGAAGTGAACATGATATCGTGAGCGACCCGGCATACCGTTCATCAGGATGGGCAAGAAGGGCTGAAATTTTTCGCTCCAGTTCCCTTCTTCCGGTAATATAACAGCAGACACCGGCCTTCGGGACAAAGGGAGCCTTAAGTTCTATCACCCCATCCCGGATAACCGGATCATCCCTGAGGACAAGGCCCTCCATAAACTCTTCGCTTCTGAAGACAAGTCCATCACCCTGCCGGAGAGTAATATCAGATGCTGGTTTTACCCTGATTTTTCCGTTATCTGAAGAGATCACAGAACCCAGATAATACCCCTGGTTACCAGGATAATCACGGCCCATGACCTGTGAATAATCTGACCCGCTGATATATCCGGAGGTAAATCCCCGGGTGAATGAGATGGAGAGATTGGCAATATCTTCAGGATCAGGATGAAATGATCCGTTGATGATTGCATCAAGGGCTTTTCGATAGATAGAGGTTACAACTGCCACATAGGAAGGAGATCTCATTCTACCTTCAATTTTGAGTGCTGCTATTGGCAATTTGACAATTTTATCAAGAACCGGATAGAGTGAGAGATCTTTTGTTGAAAGCAGGTATCCTGATTTTCCAATCTCACGGGCAGCATTAACCCTGCCATACCGATCAAGTGGTCCTTCCATCATCCGGTATTGTTTCCGACAAGGCTGAGCACACATTCCCCGGTTCCCGCTTCTCCCTCCGACAAGTGAAGATAACAGACACCGGCCTGAGTATGCATAACAGAGAGCGCCATGTGCAAACACTTCCAGTTCAACGGAATATCCGCTCAAAGCCTCTGAAATTTCTTCTATCTCTTCTCCAGTCAGCTCGCGTGCCAGCACGATTCTTTTGCACCCGTTTTTTGCAGCATACCGGGCACCAGGAATATTATGGACACCCATCTGCGTAGATGCATGCAGAATGAGATCAGGAATGTACCGTCGTGCATAGGAAAGAAGTCCGATATCCTGAATAAGAACAGCATCAACCCCGATAGAAAACAGGAACAGAAGGTACGAAAGTGCCCTTTCCATCTCCTGTTCCGTAATCAGGGTATTTACAGTCACATATACCTCAATACCGCGGAGGTGAGCATATCTGACCGCATCTCTCAGTTCATCATCGGAGAAGTTCGATGCGAACTTTCGTGCCCCAAACTCACGACCACCAAGATAGACTGCATCAGCACCGGCAGCACAGGCAGCGATGAGAGCTTTTGGTGATCCGGCCGGTGCAAGAAGAAGGGGGAGGTGAATTGTCATAGATGGGAATCATGGCTCCTGTCTGCAATCGGGGATGATCTTTCTCTGTTCCAGAAGAGCATCCATGAGAACCAGTGCCATCATCGCTTCAGCCACCGGTACAATCCTGACTGCAATACAGGGATCATGCCTCCCTTTAACAGAAATCTTCCGTTCCATGCCATTCGTATCCACCGTCTGCTGAAGAGTCCTGATAGACGGGGTCGGTTTGATGCTGAGTCGAATAAGGATATCCTGTCCAGATGAGATCCCCCCAAGGATACCTCCTGCATTATTGGAAAGATATCCCTCGGAAGTCATCTGATCATTATGCTCCGAACCGGTCATGGATGCGGCCATTACACCGGATCCTATCTCCACTGCTTTAACACCCCCAATGCCCATCATTGCATAGGCGATGAGAGCATCAAGTTTTCCAAATACGGGGTCACCAAGACCGGGCGGGCATCCTGATACCACAAGACTGACCACGCCACCAACCGACTCTCCCTGATCCCTCGCGTCACGAATAACCTGTTCCATTCTTTCAGGAACTTTTTCACCATGAACAGAGGTCAGGGAACCGGAGATGATGATGCCTTCTTTCTCAAGATATCGTCTGGCTATAGCACCCGCAGCTACCCGTGCTGCAGTCTCCCTGCCTGAGCTTCGCCCACCGCCACGATGATCCCGTATTCCATACTTTTCAAAATACCCCCGATCTGCATGACCTGGACGAAAGATCTCTTGTAATTCATCATAATCTGCAGATTTCATCGAAGTGTTCTGAATAAGAAGGCAGATGGGAGTGCCAAGAGTATATCCTTGAAAGACTCCTGAGAGGATCTGCACAGCATCCGCCTCTTTTCGTGGGGTTACGAGATCACTCTGTCCGGGTTTTCTTTTATCAAGATAATACTGAATTTCTTTTTCAGAAATTGCAAAACCAGGGGGACATCCATCAATAACCACGCCAATTGCTGCTCCATGACTCTCACCAAATGTGGTAACCCGAAAATTCCGGCCAAAGGTATTCATGCCAGTATCTCCCGAAGTCGCGAGACCGGAGTATCAATCCCGGTAAGAATCCGGAACTGTTCAGCGAGCTGATGAATAAACATCTCAGTTCCGGGGATTACCGAGCAACCCGAAGCCAGGGCCGCCTGAAGAAGGGGAGTATCGCGGGGAGTATAGACCAGATCAAATACCTTCATCCCCGGTTGCAAGGCTGATGGAGGGATCGGAGTATGTGGGTCTGAACCCATCCCGACAGGCGTTGCATTGATAATAAGATCCGGATGATATTTTCCAATATCAGCAAGGGATCCAATCTCTGCACCACTCTTTCTGGCAAGATGCTCGGCACGTTCAGGTGTCCGGTTGAGAATCACCGGTGTAAATCCCCGCATAGAAACGGCATATACCGCTGCAGCTGCTGCACCACCCGCACCGAGAATAACCGCCGTGTCGCCGAGAGTCCCTTCCAGAGGCCGGTAGATACCTTTCCAGTCGGTATTAAATCCATACTTTTTCTCATCCTGAATGAGAATGGTGTTTACCGCACCAATGGATTCAGCATCATGCTTGATCTCGTCCAGGTAGGGAATGACAGTCTCTTTGTGAGGGATGGTCACCGATAGTCCCCGAACACCGGTCCCTGGCAGAAGTGAGAGAAACCGACCGGGATCCTTATGTTCAAACCAGGTGTAATGAGCTGGCATCCCATAATCTGCGAACAGATGATTGTAGATCCCAGGGCTTTTACTGTGCAAACACGGATACCCCAAAATTCCATACAGGAAGATATCATAATCCCCGGATATCTTTTTCAGATGAATCTTCTCTCCGGACGGGATTGCAGTCTTCATGACAGAGGAAAAGAGTTCTTTTCGTTTATCCGGAACACAAATTCCGTTTTCAACCAGATTCAGAATCTGTCTTGCTGCCTCCTCTGGTGTGGTAGTGCTGGTATCTATCACAATATCAGCGACACTCCGGTATATCGGCATTCGTTCTTTCAGGACCTGTTCTATCTCTTCCCGGGGAGGAAGTCCGGTAAGGGAAGGACGGTCAGATGTATGAATTCTATTATAAATCACTTCAGGACTTGAATTCAGAAGGATTACAAGACTATTCATTCTCAGCATCCGGACATTGACCGGTCGTATCACGGCTCCTCCTCCGGTACTGATTATCCCTGCACCAGATGGTATCCGTGCAATGACATGCTGCTCAATCTCGCGAAATCCTGCTTCTCCTTCTGATTCGAATATCTGAGAAATCTTCTTTCCTGTCGCATCCTCAATGAGTTGATCAGTATCCAGGTATCCCTGACCGGTCATTCGGGAAAGAGCCTTTCCAATACTGCTTTTACCGGTTCCCCGGTAACCGATCAGCACAATACGGCGTTTTGCCATATCCGTCGTAATTCCTCCCAAAATCCTGGATAAGATTTTGTTACACATCCGGCATCAAGGATTGTAACATCCCCGATAAAACAACCAAGTACTGCAAAACTCATTGCAGTCCGGTGATCATTCTCCGGATGGATGATTCCTCCATGCAACGGAGCAGGATAGATGACAATAGCATCCTCTTCAGTCTCAACTCTTCCCCCAAGAGTGGTCAGACCATTCGCAATCGCCCAAATCCGATCACTCTCCTTCATCCTGAGGTGGTGAACTCCGGTTATCCGGCTGGGTGATGAGGATACCGCGGCAACCATGCAGACGGTCTGTACGATATCCGGACAATCGGCCATATTAACCTCGATTCCTTTGAGGAGGACACCTGGATCACGGGAAAGGATGATCGACTCCTGTTTTTCGGTGATTGTACATCCCATATTGACAAGGATCTCAAGAAGTCTCCGGTCTCCCTGGGCTGATAGTGGATTCAGTCCTGATATGGTAGCAGACCCCCCGCAGATCGCTGCAAGGGCAAACCAGTACGATGATGATGAGAAGTCTCCTTCAATACCATAGGTCTGTGGTTTGTATCTCTTCTGCGAAGATACCGTGAAAACTGGTTCTTTCTCATCTCCTTCGACGAAAACTTCAGCGCCAAACGCACGCATGCTGTCAATAGTCATCAGGATATAGGGGAGCGAAACGGGATCGCCGGTCAGGTGAATATGAACATCATTGTCTGCATACGGAGCTGCTATCAGAAGAGATGAAATAAACTGACTTGAGATACTCCCGTCAACATACAAATCCCCAGCAGGAAATGCCCCATCAATCCGCACCGGCGGACATCCCGGATTCTTAAGACTGGTAATTTTTGCACCGGCATTATTCAGGGTATCAATGAGAGGACCTAAGGGTCGTTCCTGCATCCGTGCACTCCCGGTCAGAACGACAGGGCCATCAGCAAGGAGAGAGACTCCGGTTAAGAGCCGCATCGAGGTTCCCGAATCCTGAATATTAATCTCCTCAGCAGGAGCCTTCAGATGCCCTCCCGTACCCTGAACATGGATGTTCTCTCTGCACCAGTCAAGCCGTACCCCAAGCTGCATAAGAGCACGCGCAGTCATTCGTGTATCATCGGCATCCAGTTGTCCGATGATATCAGACTGACCATCTGCAAGTGCCGCAATGATAAGTGCCCGATGAGTATAACTTTTCGAAGGAGGTGCTGAACAGCTGAAACAGACCGGTCCGCATCGTCCTATGGTCATCTGCATGGATTTTCTCCGGTCAGATGATAACAACCCAGATGTTTTACCCTGGTGATTTTCCCGATACGATCAATTGCCTCTTTCCATTCACCTTCACATTGCAGGTCAATAAAGAAGACATAATTTCCCATACATCTCTTTGAAGGCCGTGATTCAATCCTGGTCAGATTTACTCCGGTCTCCTTGAATGGACTGAGAAGATCATATAAGAGGCCGGCGCGGTTTTCTCCTGGATCCACTATTATACTGCATTTTTCAGGATGTTCATTGCTGAAGGGCTCTCTTCTGATCACAATAAACCGGGTGATATTATCCGGATTATTCTCAATATTGCCGGCAAGCACCGGGATACCTCTACTGTCAGCCAGGGTCTGTGAAAGAATAGCACCAGATCCAGGTCGATCTTTCAGGGCAAGGGCACTTGCAGCATTACTCTCGGTATGGATGACCGGAATGCCCAGATCATCAATAAATCTGCTGCATTGCTCATGACTTTGTGGATGAGCAAAGATGACCGAAATTTTATCCAGGGTTGTATGTGATGCCAGTGTATGATGAATCGGCAGGTACCGTTCTTCAGAGATGTAAACCGGATGCTGCATGAGGCCATCCATGGTTGCTGTAACTCCGCCGGCTTCACTGTTCTCAAGAGGGACAAGACCCGAGATTCCGGTCTGCAGTACCTCGGTAAAAACCCGGCCGATTGTCGGAACGAGAATGATATCCGTATCCATCATACATGCAAGATCATGCGAAAAAGTCCCTGCCGGACCAAGGGTTATGAGAGTCATCTGCTCACCATCGCCTGGATAAGGAGATCAGTCTCCTTTTGTGCCTGGTCGCAGAATGCTCCGTACCATTCGCGGGATGCAAGAAATTCTCCGGTAAATGCATTCCGATCTCCTTCTTGAACGATACTGAACATCTCATCAAACGCCTGCTTACAGGTATTAAGAACTGAAGGAACCTGGGGATTCATACAGAGGATATCAGCGTAAAGGTCTGGATTTTGAGCAAGTAATCTTCCTGCGATTCCGGTTTCAATCCGGTACACCGGACTCATGTAGGATTCAGTATCTGCCGGGGATATCCCAAGCCTTCTCATGGTCCCGGCAAGCAATATTGCCTTAAAATGAGTGAGTCCCTGAATGACTGCCATCATCCGGTCATGCTCTTCAGCGGTCGTTATCGTAACCCGGGCACCCTGGCTTTCAAAAATATTCTGAAAAAACCAAAGATCATTCTCATGACATCGGGCAGGGGTAGCAACGATAGTCTGTCCCTGGATGGTCCCGACAGTCGGTCCGAACATCGGATGAAGTCCGACAACCCTGGCTTTCGAACGAAGCATAGCACTGACCGGATCAATCTTTAATGATGTCAGGTCAGCCAGGATCTGATGTTCACCAAGGAGCGGGGTTATCTCATCAATGACAAAGACCGTGTCTCTGATCGGTACAGATATTACTATGACATCAGCCAGGCGGGCAATATCCTCTTTCCTTAAGGGAGTATTCCGGCCGGCGATGAGAACCTCGTGACCGGCTTTTTGAAAAACCTGTGAAAACAGATTTCCCATGCCTCCGGTCCCGCCAATGATGCCAATCTTCATATTATTTCTCAATGATGGTCTCATCAATTGCCATACCAAAATGACGACCGCCGCTCTCAACACGGCCCAGGACAACATCACCGGGTTTGAGTGAGGTTACTGATACTCCCGAATAATCCGGGCGAACAAGCCTGATGGTCTCTGCATTCTGCAGGATAATTGATACCTTCTGACCCTCGCTCTCTGCTTCAACAAGAAAGAGGGGACGCCGTTCAATTTTCACTCTGCCAACGGTCGCTTCCCGGCAGGAACCATTCCCATGAACAATCATCACCCGGTCACCTGCCTTCAGGTCAGCCAGATATGCAGTCTTTCCTTCCACAACCTGCAGGTATGCATGAACACCACCTGCATTCACCCTGAACGGCCTGGGCGCTACATAGGGATTTACAAGCGTCTCTGCATGAACAAGGAAAAATCCTGATGATGTATTTCCAACCAGCATCCCTTCGCCGTCAACCATCAGAGAACAGGTATCAACACAGACCCGTTCACCCATTCCGGCAGGTTTTACTGTGGTCACAGTCAGACGATGGAGTTGTTGTCCGGATATCCCTGACTGAACCATACGACATACAGATCTGACAAGGTCCGGATCATCCGTTCTCACGAGAACACCAGATACTCCCTTTTCAAGTACGGTCAGAGCCTGTTCAGCCTCTTTTATATCAGAAACGACGGCTATTACATTGTCCCCGCATGCCACCAGGTTTTCAAGAGGAATTATCGTCCAGTCAGGAGTGTGCACGATAATGCGGCAGGTCCTGGCAGCTTCCATCGCACGAGCCTGATCTTCAGTATTCCCAATAGTAATCTCATGAATATCCTGCCCTGGAATAAGATCCCCATCAGGAGCGATGACCAGAATCCGGCCCAGTTCTCTGACCGGACCTGCAGACTCTGCTATTACTCCAGTAGCTCCTGATTCAAGGGCGGCAATAGCAAGTTCCTTATCCCACGGTCGAAGGTCCACAAATACCTGTTTCATATTCCCTCAAATAGCCTCAGGACGGACTCCCTGATGGACAACCTGCGATATATTGGACACGAATTTTGCAACATTGTCACGCTGGAAAGCATTTCTTCCCATGCAGACACCGGCACATTTTGCGAAATGGACAGCATCGTAGATGGTCTTGTAGCAGTCCAGGTCCTCCCCCTTCTCTCCACCTGCAATCAGTACCGGGATGGACGATGCCTTTACGATCTTTGCAAATGATTCCGGATCACCGGTGTAGTTCGTTTTTACCAGATCAGCACCCAATTCTTCAGCCACCCGAACCGCATGACCGACATGCCGTGGATCATTTGGATCAATACCCTTCCCACGCGGGTAGATCATCGCGAGGAGAGGAATACCCCACCGGTTACAGTCACGGACAACCATCCCGGCAGATTCTATCATCTTTGACTCCTGCGGTGCACCAAGATTGATATGAATTGAGACGGCATCGGCCCCCAGAGATACAGCCTCCTCAACACTACAGATAAGGACTTTGTCATTCGGATCAGGATTCATGCTTGTCCCGGCAGAGAGATGAATAATAAGCCCTATATCTCGCCCTTTTCTCCGATGACCCGGACGTACAAGGCCTTTATGCAGGATGATGGCATTTGCCCCACCATCAGACACCTCGGCGACGGTCTCGGTCATATTTAAAAGACCATCAATCTGTCCCAGGGTCATCCCATGATCCATCGGTATTATGACCGCTTTTCCAGTATTTCTATCCATTATCCGTTCGATGCGGATCTGTTTTCCAATCATAACATGCCTCCTTTCAGCATCTCATGCACTTCAGCTGCACTCATACCGTCATGAACAATTTTTGCACATGCACGGACAAATAATGCCGGATTTGCATGCTGGAACGCATTTCTTCCGATAGAAAGTCCGGCTGCCCCGCCTTCCATCGAACCCTCGATAAGTTCAAGAGTGGTGAGATCATCGGTCTTTGATCCTCCTGCCACTACAACCGGAACCGGACAACCCCTGGTCACTTCACGGAAGGTATCTGGATCACCAGTGTAATTGGTCTTCACAAGGTCAGCACCGAGTTCTGCAGCCACCCTGGCCGCAAGCCGTACATGCTCCACAGCATGTTCATCATCAATCTTCCGGCCACGCGGGTACATCATGGCAAGGAGTGGAACTCCCCACTCCATACATTCAATGGCAACATGCCCGAGATCGGTGAGCATCTGTGCTTCAGAATCGGCACCGATATTCACATGCATTGAAACTGCATCTGCACCCATCTTCAGGGCATTAGTTACAGAATTGACCAATACTTTCTCATTCGGATCCGGCCCGATAGCAGTCGATGCCGAGAGATGCAGAATCAGGCCGACATCGTGGCCCCGTTGCCGGTGACCATGCAGGGCCAGACCCACGTGACCCAGGACTGCATTTGCACCCCCCTCTGCAACCGAATTTACTGCATCAGGAAGGTCGACAAGGCCCTCAATGGGTCCAAGGGTTACTCCATGATCCATGGGAACAATAATTGTCTTTCTGGTGTTGCGGTTCATGATTCTTTCAAGTCTGATATCTTTCCCTCTCATAACAGATCACTCCATTTTGATACGAGTAATCACTCAGTACCAAAAAAACTGATAAAAGCTAAAAAAGAACGAATAAAAACGATATTCGCCAGAACAGTCGTTCGATACGGAAGACAAGCTGGAAGAAGCAGGGCTGCACAATGCTACAGACTTCACACCCTCCACACAGTTTGTCATGATCAGGGGTCAGTGTTGTTACATATAAACATATCGTGATCGTGCCATGTTATAGCATAGCATGGGTGATGCCTCATCCATACCCGATGATTTCACGCACAAAAAATGAGGAAAATTACTTCTTCGCCTTCTTGATCTGGATGACATCCCCCATCGTGGTAGTCATCCTGGCGTGGTGCAGATCAGTCGGCTCTGATGAACCTTCGTCCAGCAGACTGATATTAAGTGTCTTTTCCAGCTTCTTCCGAACCTCATCTTCCGGTATCAGTTCGCCTTTTTCAAGTTTCTTTACGAGGAGCTCACGCTCCATCATGGCAAGGGCAAGATCTTTCTGGGTCATTCCCAGTTTCATCCGTGCATCCCGAATCCGGTCAGCATAATCTTCAACAAGATCGCCTCCCATCCGGTCAAACAGATCCTTGGATCGGTGTACCTGTGGTCTTGCGGAACCGGAATAGGCGGATGTTCGTACTGCCTGTGCTGCAGATGTCCGGGGAGCTGCTCCCTGGACTTCAGTGCCATATTTTGCACAGCCATTACACACCGAGAGCTCGGCCCCTTCGATCTTGATCCTTTTCAAAGGGCCTTTGGCTTCTGCGCCGCACATTTCACACTGCATTTTCGCAAACATCATATAGTCACTTACCCCTATATACCTGATTGATCAGATGGCAGAAGCAGCCCGCCACCCGGATGACATGAAAACTCCTGAGGAGTTATACCGGTATTTAGTAGACCGGGTTGCAGGAATGGAATCGCAAAACCAGGAATTGAAGGAGCAGATACGGCAACTGGAGTCAGATAAGCGATATATTGAAACCCAGAAGATCCGGTACGAACGGGAGGTCAGGAAGCTGAAAAGCGAGATTGAACACCTGAAAACCCCCCCGCTCATCGTCGGAACCGTAACTGATATCATCGATTCCGGCCGCGTTGTTGTGCGTTCAAGTGCGGGGCCCCGGTTTCTCGTCAGGGTGTCACAGGCAGTAAGTCCTGACTCCCTGAAAGCCGGTGTCAGATGTACCTTAAATCAGCAGTCTCTGGCTATAGTGGAAGTGCTCCCAAGCACGTATGATTCACAGGTTTATGGTATGGAACTGGTTGACGCTCCGACTGAGACCTACGAGGACATAGGCGGCCTTGAAAAGCAGATTATGGAGATTCGTGAAGCGGTCGAGCTTCCGATGACACGACCTGATCTGTTTGAGAAGATAGGTATTAACCCACCCAAAGGGGTCCTGCTTTATGGACCTCCAGGGACTGGTAAAACCCTTCTTGCAAAGGCCGTTGCACATGAGACTCATGCAATCTTCCTGCACACTGTCGGTTCAGAACTGGTCCAGAAATATATTGGTGAAGGAGCCCGCCTTGTCAGGGAACTCTTTGACCTTGCGAAAGAGAAGGCACCATCAATCGTTTTCATCGATGAGATTGATGCCATAGGTGCATCACGCACAGAAGCCATGACCTCCGGAGACCGGGAAGTGCAGCGTACGCTCATGCAACTCCTCGCAGCCATGGATGGTTTTGAGCCACGTGGTGATGTGAAAATTATCGGTGCAACAAACCGGATTGATATTCTTGATGCAGCCCTCCTGCGTCCTGGACGGTTTGACAGGATTATTGAAATTCCTCTCCCTGATACCGAAGGCAGATACTCTATCCTGAAAGTTCATACGAGGTGCATGAACCTGTCAGAGGATGTGGATCTGATGGAGGTAGCCCGGCTTACTGAAGGAAGAAACGGAGCAGAACTGAATGCAATCTGTATGGAAGCAGGGATGTTTGCTATCAGGAAGGAACACCCGCAAGTCGATCAGGAAGATTTCCTGACTGCTCTGAATAAATTCAGATGTGACTTTGAGAGGGATCACAGATTGACGACAGCAGGCGTCATGTTTGCCTGATTAGTCTTACTCTTCTTCTCTCCCTTCTGTTTTTTAAAGATTGTCAGACCTGACATCTTCAGGTGCACACATCCGGCAGACTGTGAACTCTTCTTCTGAACAAAGCACTTCGAAAACATCTTCATCAGATGCCTGATCTCTATCATGGTTGCATAACTGCGGAAAGGTATCATATTTTACCAAACTCCCATCTCCCTTGACCAGGTACCAGATCTTCCAGGGCCAGGGATCTGGATGAGGTTCTCTTTCAAGATACCGTGACCTGGCAACCGACGGGGTACAATACATGCCAGGAGTTATCTCAAAAAGATAATCAGACCCAAATTTCCGGATAAAGTACTTCAAATCCGAAGCCAGGGAGAGCGCTGCAGATAGTGAACTGACCTTAACAATGATGCCGACCGGAGTTTCTTTTGGATCATAAAACCGAAGCGCATTCCACGCGGTCTCTGATCTCCTGAGTTCCTGGTATAACCTAATCCCCGGTCTGCTGAAAACCAGCAGATTCATAAAAAACAATATTAGCGGAACATCCGCTCTTCAGAATCATGCTCTTCGCCGGTAACCTTGCTAATGGCCTCAAGCAGATCCTGGTTCGTTACTTCAAATGCACTCTTTCGGACGGCAAACATACCTGCTTCCCTGCAGACTGCCTGAATCTGTGCACCGGTGAGCCCCTCGGTCAGAACAGATATTTCAGCAAGATTTACATCAGGGGAAAGGTTCATCTTTCTGGTATGGATTTTTAATATCTCCTCACGGGCGATGATATCAGGTACCGGTATCTCAATGATCCGATCAAAGCGACCAGGACGAAGAAGTGCCGCATCAAGCATATCAACCCGGTTGGTAGCTGCCATAATCCTGACATCCCCCCGGTTATCAAACCCATCCATCTCTGCCAGCAGCTGCATAAGGGTACGCTGCACCTCAGCACTCCCGCTTGTCCCGTCATTGGTACGTGTTGTTCCGATAGCATCAATCTCATCGATAAACACAATAGACGGGGCCCGGTCACGTGCCAGTGAAAAGAGCTCGCGGACCATCTGGGCACCTTCACCAATATACTTATGAACCAGCTCACTGCCACTCATCCGGATAAAAGTGGCTTTTGCATTATGAGCGACTGCTTTTGCAAGAAGGGTTTTTCCAGTCCCCGGCGGCCCGTGGAGAAGAATTCCTTTGGGGGGTTCGACACCGATCCGCTCAAAGACTTCAGGCATTGTGAGCGGATATTCAACCGCTTCCCTGATCTCTTCTATCTCACCACTGAGACCTCCAACATACTCAAAGGTCACCTCAGGGGATTCATCAAGTTCCATTACCCTGACCCTAGAGTCATAGGTCTCTTCAAGCACCTTTACCACTGAAAGAGCATTGTTCACAGCGACTTTACATCCCGGATAGACGTGGGGGCGCAGATCATCAGCGAGTATGGTTACATACTCCTGGTTGTTCCCCATCTGACGAAGATAAATCTCGCCATTATCAAAAACATCCACTACCAGCGCAACAAAGAGGGGCATTCGTTTGAGTTGTGAATTTTCTCTTTTCAGAACAGAATTTTCCTTGATTAACTCCTCTGATCTGATAGATAACTCAAGATTCTGGGCCTCCAGCTCCTGGATCCGGATCTGATAGTGAATCTCATTTTCACAGGAGATACGTGCAAGAGGCTGTTCCATAGTACATAATTATCCAGTCGTTCTACTTATACATGAGTGTGCATGATAGTACAGGGACGCGGAATATCGCGTGGTATTGGAAAAGGGCCCTTGCTGATAGGTCCTGATCCAATCTCATTTCTCTCCGGCGTGGATCCGGAGACTGGAATTGTATTAGAACCTGGTCACCCGCTTGAAGGAAAAGACATCACCGGGTCGGTTCTGGCCTTTGAATATGGGAAAGGATCAACCGTCGGGAGTTATATCCTCTATGCCCTCTCGCGCAATGGTCATGCTCCAGCGGCGATCATCAACCAGGAAGCAGAGACCATCATCGTTGTCGGGGCCATAATGGGAAAGATACCCATGATCGACCGGATTGGAACTCCCCTTACCAGCCTTCCATCCGGCACAATCGTGGAGGTAGACGGGACAGCAGGAACTCTGACCATCCCTGATGAAAAAGAAAATCAGGCCTGAAAATCAGGAATTAAAAGAATATTCCCTGACATATTTTTTATCAAGGTATGGAAATCCCCATTCCGAACAATACCCATCCAGTGTTTTAATATCGGTAATCACTTTCTTCCCATAATTATCTGCAAGATCCTGGTATCGACGGTAATTTCCAAGAGATGCCGCATCAGTCCCGGCATTCTTCCAGTACACAGCCTGTTTCAGACTTGATGCATAGGATCCAAGAGATCTGATAAACCCCAGATATTTGTTAAAAATAACTTCCTCTTTTGATGTGAGACCAGGGAAGACATTTTTTTCTGGAAGTGACCGGTCAAGGGAATACTCATCGGTCAGGTCATTGATCGCCGTCTCAAGAGCCAGCGCCTTTTCCTGAATACCAGCTGCATCAAGAGCACGATCAGCAGTCCTGATTGCCATGTAGGCCTTCGTTAGTTCTGGAAAGGTATCCTCAATAAAAGCTTTCAGTTGCCCGGAACCGGGTGTATCAGGAGTCATCACCCGTTTCTGAACAGGCTCTGCAGAAGGAGGGATCTGTGTCGGTGTTACTACCATCTCTCCGGTGGTCGAGACCGGAACAGGACCACTATCAGAGAGGGAACCTAAGTCCTGATTTATACATCCTGATGACAGAATACCCAGAGATACTATAAATATGAGGATGAGAAAAATCCGATTTTTCATATCATCGGATAGGAAGACTGAATATATATAGTGAACTGGTAGACGAATAGTATTGGTATGCTCTCTCTATTAAATTCAGGTTAAATTAGCCATTATTACGGACGGTATGTCTGGTGAAGATCAGAAAGTAGATGGTATTCATATCCTTTTCGTCTCATACCTTCTTTTGTGGAACTCTTCACGATCATCCTGACCATAATGGGTCTGTGCATGTTTGAGATAATCTGCAGTATTGATAACGCTATCATCAATGCAGAAGTTCTCGGCACCATGCAGCCAAAATACCGGAGATGGTTTCTGCTGTGGGGAATCTTGTTCGCCGTATTTCTGGTCCGCGGACTGCTTCCTCTCCTCCTTGTCTGGTTTTCAACACCTGAACTGACTCCATGGGAGGCTTTCACGGCAATGTTCAGTGACAATCCGGATATAAAGGAGGCCATAGAGACCTCTTCTCCAATTCTCCTCATCGGTGGAGGAACATTCCTCATCTTTCTCTTCTTTCACTGGCTCTTCCTTGAGGAGAAACACTTCGGGCTGCCTGGAGAACGGTACTTCTTTTCCAAGGGGGTCTGGTTTTATGCAGTGGTATCCATCCTGCTCATGGCAATTGTCTGGTTTGCAATTGAGAAGAATGCCATGATGGCGTTTGGAGCGGTTGTCGGATCCACCGCCTTTTTCATTGTTCATGGTTTCCGCCAGAATGCAGAACTACAGGAGCAGAAACTCATCAGCGGGGATATGTCTGACATCAGTAAAATCCTGTACCTGGAGGTCATTGATGCGACATTCTCTATTGATGGAGTGCTTGGAGCGTTTGCTTTCACTATGTCAGTCCCGCTCATCCTGGTTGGAAACGCCCTTGGTGCCATTGCTGTCAGACAGATTACCGTCAGTAATATTGACAGGATAAAAAAATACCGGTTTTTGAAGAACGGAGCGATGTATTCAATCCTCTGTCTGGGGATTATCATGCTCATTGACAGTTTCGGATTTCACATCCCAGAATTTGTCTCACCGGTGATTACATTCACAGTTGTGGGGTTATTTTACATAAAATCAGTGCGCGAAGCAGGGAGTAATACTGACTCAACCTGATTGGTCCATGCAATTTTTTGCAGATGAATCACCATGTTTTAGTTGTACAAACACCAATAGTATTGGACACATTTTCGCATCACATATTTTTTGGGAGGTTTTTGTCTGTCCAATACATACAATTCTGAGAATATCAAAATTCTACGGGGTCTTGAACCGGTCAGGGAACGACCGGCGATGTATATCGGTTCTACCGATAGCCGTGGTCTGCACCATCTTGTATATGAGGTGGTTGACAATTCCATCGACGAAGCCCTCGCAGGATACTGTACCCATGTCCAGGTAGTCATCCACCAGGATGGGAGCGTCAGTGTAGAGGACAACGGGCGTGGTATCCCTGTAGACCCGATGAAGGACAATGATAACAAAACTGCTCTTGAAACAGTTCTCACGGTCCTTCATGCAGGTGGAAAGTTTGATAAAAATACCTACCAGGTGTCAGGGGGTCTGCACGGCGTAGGTGTCTCAGTTGTCAATGCACTGTCTGTTGAATTGACTGCTACAGTCTGGAAAGACGGGTATGAGTACCGGATGTTCTTTTCACGAGGTCAGCCACAGACAGATCTTGAGAAAAAAGAAGAAGACTATGAAGAGATCAAGGATAGGTATATAAGGCGGTACGGGAGCCTTCCCGATGACTGCCCGGAAACCAAAGAAGAATTTCTGAATCGATATCTCTCCAAGATCGCCGGAACCATGATCAGGTTCAAACCTGATTCGAAGATCTTTGAAACAGTTGACTTCGACTATGATATTCTTGCTCACCGGATGCGTGAACTCGCATTTCTGAATTCCGGGATCACCATCAGCATAGCTGACGAACGGTGTGAGGATTTGGAGGAATGCAGCGAAGTCTTCTCCTATGAGGGTGGGATATCAGAATATGTCAGATATCTCAATCACGAAGCCCAGCCAATCCATGAATCGGTCATCTATTTTGGCCGAAAAGATGAAGAAGCCAAGGTTGAGGTAGATATCGCATTCCAGTATGCAGCCGCATATTCAGAGAAAGTATACACCTATGTAAATAGTGTCAATACCAAGGAAGGCGGGACACACCTTGAGGGTTTCCGATCTGCCCTTACCAAGGCCATCAATAAGATGGGAAAGGAAAACAAGGTGATC
>NZ_JAIWNS010000266.1 GCF_020216685.1 Methanospirillum hungatei
GAACGTTAATTTGTGCCAGATTATTATTAACAAAAAGGAAGTTCTATGAGAGTTAACACCCATTCTAAATTATTTCAAGGATTGAGTCATTCATGAATGGAGTTTAAGAGTTCATTTTTAAATTTTAAAGAGATTATATAGAGAGTTTAAACATAATTTGTCCGACATAAATTTTTGACAGTGGCGTATATTATGAACACTATATGCATAACCTGCGAGCAGTAATCAATAACCTATTATGATATAAAAACAAATAATTTGTATCAAATTAAATATTTTTTTAGTAAGAACATACGAGATTTTAAAGGAGAGTATAAATGGCTAAATTTCAACCAAATACCATCCAGATAAAGATTTCAACACCATCAACATAGTATAGGATCCTTGTTGGATTATGCGTTATTGTTTATTCGTAGTTCAGTTTAACAGCCCTTCCTGCACAATTTGCAGAAGATTTACTGGTAATCCGATATATGATAAAATTTACCAAAATCATGAAAATAGTAAATGAACAACTTCCTGGCGCTGACACACTGTCGACATACTTTTCAGCGAATTATCAAAGTTATCAGCGCTCACGTGAATATGCAACCGAATTTTTCAAACTGGTACTACCTCAAAAGCCTGATTTTTTAGGATTGTTCATAGAATTTGTTCAAATTACGTTGTCAAATCTTGCAAAATTCCAGATCTGATCTTTATGTATTCTATCCTGTGTGTTGATGATGAACCAATAATCCTGGAACTCATCAGTTTATTCTTCCCGAAATTTGGTGAATTTTCCATAGACCTGGCTGAAGATCCGGATACCGGCCTGATGATGCATCAGGAAAAGAAATATGATGCAATTATTTCAGATTTTGACATGCCTGGATCCAATGGCATATCATTTCTGATAAATCTTCGTTCATCTGGGGATAAAACACCATTTATCCTTTTTACCGGGAAAAGCAGGGAAGAAATAGTGGTTGATGCCCTGAATTGGGGTGCTGATCACTACCTGCATAAAAGTGGAAGTACTGATCAATTCCGTGAACTTGCCCATGTTACCATACATGCTATCCAGCGGCACCAATCAATTGAAGAAGTAAAACGATCCAGGCAGGAGATGAAAGATATCATCAGCCATCTACCGGATCCAACATTCGCAATCAATACAAACGGAACGGTAATCGCCTGGAATGAAGCAATGGTTACATTAACCGGCGTAGACGCTGAATCTATGCTGGGGAAAGGAGATTATGCTTACGCAATTCCCTTTTTTGGTGAAAAAAGGCCGCTATTATTGAATTATCTTCTCTCAAATAACCTTCCGGAACCTGGAAAATATCAGAAAGTTGTGCGAAATCATACAGGAATAACCGGTACCTGCTCTATTCTGATTGATGGGAAGGAGAGGATATTCTGGATTAAAGCTACCCTCCTTCGGGATTCTGAAAGGAATATTACCGGAGCGATAGAATCTCTCCGGGATACAACAGAGAGGGTACGGCTTCTTCGGTCAATGCGGGATTCCAGAAGAAATCTTGAAAACATTATCAATCATCTTCCAGATGCAGCATTTGTCATAGATCATACGGGAACGGTACTTGCATGGAATAAAGAGATGGAACGGATTACCGGAGTCCCTCAGGGTGCTGCCATTGGAAATGGTAATGGAATTCATACATTATCTCTGTATGGTGACAGACAAAAGACACTGGCTGATCATCTGTTATCTGGAACAAAACCCTCATCGGAAGATTATGAATTCCTCAATTTTAATGAGAATAGTATAACCGGATTGTCAGATGGACGTTTTCTCTCCAAGGACCCGGGTTCATACCTGAAAACAGCTTCAGTCCTTCATGATACATCAGGAGAAATTTTTGGTGTAATCGAAACGATTCGGGATGTAACGCCATTAAGAACCATGGAAAAGGAACTCATCCGACAGCAGGAAGCCCTTACCCAGTCGTATGAAGAACTTGAACTTGCACAGGAAGAACTACGGGAGAGTTACCAGACTCTTGCAGAATGGCAAGAGGCACTTGAAGAGAGTGAACAAAAATATCGCACCCTTGTTGAAAACAGTAATGATGGGATCTTTATCATTCAGGATTACCGGATACTCTATATGAACCCGACCTGTGCAGATATGACCGGGTATGGAGAAGGAGATCTCTACCGAATGGAGATATGGGATATCATTCTTCCGGAAGATCGGGAGGCGATGATTCAGAGCATTGAGAATTCAATAAAAGAAAAAGAGCAAACATTCAGACATACAGCAAGGATATTGTCCCGTACGGGGGATGTAAAAACGGTAGAATTTGCTTTTGGTATTGTGGAATACAAGGGGAAAGATGCCCTGCTCGGAAGAGGAAGGGACATTTCTGAAAAAATCAGGATTCAACAGGCACTCGAACGGGCAAATAAAAAACTCCTTCTCATGTCTGGTATAACACGCCATGACATTAAAAATCACCTGACATCACTACTGGGTGCACTCTCTCTTGCTGGAGAATCAGATCTGAGTGAAGAAACCCGGCATCTTATCAATATGGCCATGAATGCTGCAAAATATATTGATCGCGACATCTCATTCACTTCAACATACCAGGATATTGGTTCCGCTGCTCCGGAATGGATGTCTGTCCAAAAAGAGTTTTTAGCACTATCATCACTCATGCAATCAAATGGGATCACGTTTTTTTCTACAATACCAGAATCTATCGAGATCTACGTGGATTCATTGTTTCCAAAAGTCTGCTACAATCTAATAGAGAATGCAATCCGCCATGGGAATATCTCACAGATCACGCTCTCTTCACAGGAAAAGAACGGTTCATTATACATCTATGTGTGCGATGACGGAACCGGCATTCCGGAAGAGGAGAAATCAAAGATTTTTCTCAGGGGTCATGGAAAAAATACCGGAATGGGATTATTTCTGAGCCGTGACATCCTCGACATTACGGATATTTCCATATGTGAGATCGGGAAAGAGGGGTGCGGAGCCATGTTTCAAATCAATATTCCGCCCGGAGGATACCGTTCTGGAGAGGAGATTCTTGCTGTGACTGAAGGAAAAAACTGAACGAAATCAATCCATGAAAGAAATTATCAATATATCCGGCTATTCCGTTGATTTGGAACGGTATAACTACTCCTGGGAGGAAGTCAGGAGATTTGTGAAGAATATGGGATGCTCCGGGGTTGAACTCCTGATAGGTGGTGAATATGACGAAAAAATCCCAAAAGATCTTATAACATCGGTTCACCTTCCCGGCTGGCTTGGATGGGTACGCCTCTGGCGGGAACCTGAATCTGTTCCTCCTGATTGTGATCCCTCAAAGCAGGCGTATTACTATGGGGCTGCAACGCCTGAGGCACTTATCCGGGTATTTTGTGATAATCTTGATACAGCTGCAAACCTGGGTGCAGCATATGCTGTGTTTCATATCACTCATATTGAACTTGACGAATTTTTCACCCGGAACCACCGGTATTCCTATCAGGAAGTTCTCTCATCAGCTGCCTCATTTTTAAATACCGTCTGTAGGAAGTATCCGGGTGGTGAACCTCCGGTGACTATTGGATTTGAGAATCTCTGGTGGCCGGGCCTGACGTTCCTTTCACAGGCTGAAGTGGATTTTTTTACTCAGCAACTCGATTTTCATAACTGGATCTTTGTCCTTGATACGGGACATATGATGAATGCAGGAGATATCCGGACTGAACAGGATGGTATTGTATATGTTTTGTCAGCTCTTGACGGGTTATCTAAGAGAACGATACAGCGGATTCGATCAGTTCATTTCCAATGCAGCATATCCGGGGCATATCAGAGAGAACACTTTTTCAGGGAACCCCCATCCGGTTTTTCAACTCTCTCATATGGAGATCAGATCTCTCTCCTGATGCCCATGGTTGCAAACCTTGATGAGCACCGGCCATTTTCAGATCCCTGGTGTAAACGGATTATTGATCTGATTCATCCTGACTACCTGGTTCATGAATTTCTCAGTCGATCAAGAGATGAGTTTCAGGAAAAGATTATGACTCAGAAAAATACTCTGAAAAGAGGAATGGAAGTTACAATTCCCTGATTTTTGGGGCAATCTCCTCTAACAGATCCCACAGACGCGGACCGGCACGATCTGCAATATCACTGTCAACCATGATGGTCTTATTTGAAGCAATTGCTGACAACCCGGATAATCGGGGTTCATTTACGAAATAATCCAAAATATCTGTCTTATCACTTCCCATCCCGCTTCCGGAATTAACTATGATGATATCCGGTTTCTTACTGATAAATTCCTCAATATTAGCGATTGCATGACTGTTCTTATCTGAAAACGCATTCACTCCCCCGGCAATCTGAATCAGTTCATCCTGAAATGTTCCTTTCCCGCTCACGTAGATCGGATCATACCAGATGACATGGGCAATAACCGGTTTTTTCGTAAAGGCTTCTCCCTCTTTCCGGACTTTTTCTTCCCTGGCTTTCAGTTCAGCAATTATTTCCGATGCCGTATCAGATGTTCCGGTGATATATCCCAGTTTTTCAAA
>NZ_JAIWNS010000267.1 GCF_020216685.1 Methanospirillum hungatei
GTTTCGTTGAATGTCGTTGACGAAAAAATCACTACAGAAGAAATAGTTTAGTTTCCAATGGATGTTTCAGATTCATTCGGAGATACTGGATAAACATTAAGATATTTAAACTGCCCCTCCCATATACAATTATGGCTGAGTCTGCAGTATACAGCATTAGAATTGATCCCCGTATACGTTCTCTAATGGATGAGATGAAAGACGAAGATGTACAGGCAGATATTCGATCCCTCATAGAAATATATGTGAAAAGAAAAAGAAAAGAACAACTTCTGCAAAAGGCAACAAAAATATGCAGCCAAATGAGTTCAGGACCCGATGCAGTATCAATAATAAGAGAGGATCGGGATGGATAATTCATCTGCTGTCTTTGATTCATTATGGTGTAAAAGGGATTTTTAATCTCTCGGATGACAGTTCTTATCCCCTCTCCCAACTCCCTCATACACAAATCCGGCTCTGATGATCACATCAGGATCAACAATATTCCTCCCATCAACTAAAACAGGAAAAGGTCTCATCATTCTCTTTACCCATTCATAATCCAGGGTATAATACATCCGGTGAGCGGTCATAAGAACAAGGACATCTGCATCTTTCACCACCGGTCCAATATCCGATGAAAGGTCGATCCCAGGATAGACATGGACCCATGGATCATGAATCTCTGTAACTGCTCCATGTATCTTACAGATAGTAACAAACTGTTCTGTCGGAGTATTTCGTGCATCATCAGTATTCGGAAGAAATGAAAATCCCAGTATAGCAATCCTGGAGCCGGAGACCTCTTTTCCAACACACGAAAGGCCCTGTCTGACCAGATGAAACATATGACGGGGCATAAAGTCATTCACATGCCGGGCCAGAACAAACAATGATTCGTGACCCTGGGGATAATCAAGCGGAGATATACCAGCCACGTCCACCCCCCGCTCCAGGTGATAGGTATCCTTTGTCAGACAATGCCCACCAACACCCGCTCCCGGCCATAAAATTGCACGGGTGATCCCTTCTCCTTTCAGAGAATCAATACCGGCCCTGACATCATAGAAATTGACCCCCATGGCCTCACAATATAATGCTAACTGATTTGCTGCAGCTATCTGGAGATCCCGGAAGGTATTCTCTGCAGTTTTGGTCACTTCTGCTGCAGTTGCGGTCATCGGTATGATCTGTCCTTTCGTGAGAACCGGTTGGTATAACTCAATTGCCCGTCGGGTAGAATTGTCATCAATCCCTCCAACGATCCGGTCATGCTCCTGAATATTCTGAATAAGCCGTCCTACCATGACACGTTCAGGAGCGTGCGCCAGAGCAAAATCACATCCGGCGAGAAGCCCTGACTCCTCCTCAAGTATCTCCCTTGCCCATCCACAGGTCGTTCCGGGAGTTATCGTAGATTCAAGGACCACAAGTGTACCTCTGGTCAGATACTTCCCGGCCTGCCGCAAACCCTCCTCAAGAGCGGTAAGATCCGGTATCAGATCTTCTGGGTTTTGAAACGGAGTCTGAATCGCGATAGTCACTGCATCACATTCCTGAATACGGGTGAAGTCATCGGTGCAGTGAAATATTCCCTTATGCACAACATCTGCCAACAACTCATCCAGACCAGGCTCTTCACCTTTTAAGGGATTTTTTCCTTCGCTCATCATCCGGATTTTATACCCGGATGAAGGAGAATTTCGCTGAAATCCATAGACCTTTTGAATACCGGGAACTGAAGCAAAGAGAGCAGCAGAAGGGATCCCGACATATCCCATCCCGATAACTCCAATCGTCCTGATGGGCCCTCTTTGTTTGAACACAGCGGATAATTCAGTTGCCATGAGAAAGCCCCCGGACAATGTGTTCACAGACTTCAAGATTCATAACCGCCTGTTCAGGAGTCACAGGAAAATCTTTCCCGGTCCGGACGGAGTCCAGGAATGACAAGAGTTCATCGCGAAGTGGCTCCTTCTTGGTTACCTGCACTTTTTCTACAATATTCTCCTGAACATACCGCTCATTTTCTACAGAATAAAGGCCGGGTTTGCGGTAGATATAAACCTCCTGAGTCATGAAATCCCCTTCGATGGTAATATCCTCCTGTTCAATGTGAATCATTCGTATCTTCTTTGATGCTTTTCTGCTGGCAGAGAGATAGACCGGAGTATTGCCACATTGACATAATGCCATCGCTACATCCCGTGTTCCCCGTGAAAAGACGTCAAGGGGATCCTGGAACAGGGAATGAAGAATTATGTCAATGTCATGGATCATAAGATCTTCAACTACTGAACTGGCAGTGATCCTGGATGATGTCGGATTATGCCTCTTTAGTTCTACATACAGAGGGTTTGCGATGATTCTTGAGATTTCTTTCACAATAGGGTTAAAGCGCTCAATATGTCCGACTCCGACTATGGTCCCTTTTGGAATGTTCTTTATGAGCTCATGACCCTCCGCTGAAGTAAGGCATATTGGTTTTTCAATAAGGGTGTTCATTCCGGTTGTGATTATCTCCTGTGCTGATTGATAATGAAGAGGAGTGGGGACACAGAGACTGACAGCATCTACATTTTTCAGGAGTTCCTGGATAGAACCTGCCACTTCTGCGTTGTTCTGCTCTGCAACTATCCGTGCCTGATCCTGATGTACATCATATACGAAAAGAGACTGTACTGGCTTTAACTCAGAATATATCCTGACATGATTCCGGCCCATCATCCCGGTCCCGATCACCCCGACATCCATTATTCACATCCATTGATTGCACGAGTTATTGAATCTCGTTGTTCCAGCGTCAGGCCCGGATACACCGGAAGACTGAGTATCTCTCGGGAGATCTTTTCAGATACCGGGCACCCACCTGTTCGAATCTTCCCTTCATATACCGGTTGTTTATGGATAGGTATCGGGTAATGAATGGCTGTTCCGATACCTTTCCTGTTCAGATCGGAAACAAGCTCATCACGAGTAATGTCAGCCTGATCGGTAACCCGGATGGCATACTGATGATATACATGAGTTAATTCCTGTCTGACGAAAGGGAGTATGATGCCGCGACGGACAATGTTTTTTGAAAAGAAATCTGCATTCTCCTGCCGGGACTGATTCATTTTCGGGAGTTTTCGTAGCTGTACACGCCCGATTGCGGCAGCAATGTCAGTAAGTCTGAAATTATACCCTAACTCGGTATGCAGGTACTTCTCTTTCTGACCATGATTTATGAGCAGTCGTATCCGGTCAATGAATTCAGGATTAATACTGGTTACCATACCGCCTTCTCCACAGGTCATATTCTTGGTCGGGTAAAACGAAAAACAGCCACAGGTCCCATAACTTCCCACGGCCCTGCCCTTATACTGTGCGCCATGTGCCTGTGCACAATCCTCGATGAAATGGAGTGCGTGATCTGAACAGATGTCAGATAGTGCACGGATATCACATGGCTGGCCAAAAAGATGGACGCCGATTATGGCTTTTGTGTGTGGTGAGATCAGTTCAGGAACCTTTTCTGGATCAATACAATATGTTTTTTCCTCAATGTCTGCAAGAACCGGAGAGGCGCCACACATGCTGACGGATGTTGCAGAGGCGATGAAGGTAAAGGAAGGAACAATGACCTCATCACCTGGCCCTATACCAAGTGCTGCCATCGCCATATGAAGTGCCGTTGTCCCGTTGCTTGTGGCAACTGCATGAGGAGTCCCACAAAAATCTGCAAATTCTTTCTCGAAATGAATGACTTCCTGTCCGGATGCGAGCATACCTGAAGAAATCACCCTGGCTGCGGCATCTGCTTCTTCCTGCCCAACACAGGGACGGGCTACAGGGATCATTTCTGAATCGCTCCCTCCGGAAGTGGTTTTATTCGGGCAGGTGAACCAATCGCAAGCGAGAATGGGGGAACATCTTTGGTTACAACCGACGCTGCTGCAATGAGGGATCCCTCCCCGATGGTTACCCCCGGCAGTATTGTAGAATTTGCACCTATTGAAGCATGATCACGAATGATTGGACCGATGAGGTTCTTTCCTCCATGAGGGGGATATTTATCATTTGTCAGAACGGCATTCGGTCCGATAAAAACATAATTTCCTAGTTCTGAATTGGTCGGTACATACACCATACTCTGAAGGTTGACATGGTCCCCAATCGTGCAGTTGCCTTCTATGATTACTCCGGTTCCAAGAGAGACATGATTGCCCAGTACCGTTTTTTCCCGGACGAGGACATTATGACCGGTTGAGAAATGGGATCCGGTCCGGACATCAGCATATAGTATGGTGCCGGATCGAATGATGGCATTATCTCCAATTATTACACCCGGATGATCCTTCATTCCAATATAATTCCGGGAAGGAAAACCGAGCGTTACCGGATCAAAGATTTGTACATTTTTTCCAATCTGATTATTGCCATATTCGAACATGATTATCACATAATTATTCTATGAGTTACGCGGTTAAGTTAACCGAAAGATCTTTATATATTTAAAGCTTACTATTTTTATTAGGTTGGTGACAGTAAGTGCAGCCCCA
>NZ_JAIWNS010000268.1 GCF_020216685.1 Methanospirillum hungatei
GTCTTTGTCCAGATCTTCTCTGACCGGATCGAGATTAGCAGTCCGGGTGGCCTTCCTCCAGGGATGCAACAGACTGATCTCGGGCATAAGAGTGTCAGAAGGAACCCGATTATCGCTGACCTCTATCACCGGATCGGATTTATCGAGAAGGCGGGGACCGGAATAGAGCGGATGCGGGAAGGAGCACGGGAATCCGGGTGCCCGGAGCCGGTCTTTGATACAGACGGGTTTTTCACCGTGACTTTCACTCCGAACGAGACTCCTGACCGGCACCAAGATGGCACTAAGATAGCACTAAGAAGAGAGAAGATGGATCTCTTAAAAATATGCCAGAAGGAGAGTACATTGGTCGAAATACTCTCATTCTTTGGAAGATCAGATCGTTCAAAATTCCGGAAAAACATTCTCTTACCATTAGTAGAAGATGGTCTTATTGAGCTCACCATTCCAGACAGACCAACAAGTAAACATCAGAAGTACCGGATAACTCCTGCTGGTTAAGAAATATTACATGAATATCTCTCTGAATTGAAAGCCGATGAACGGTGAGGATCATGACAACAACGGGATTATGTGAATCTGACGTAGAAGAAACGGCACTTGAAATCTTTCGTGACCTTGGGTACGAGGTCCTCTATGGGTATGAGGTCGCACCTGGAGAGAGGGATCAGATCCGAGACTCCTTCGATGAATACCTCCTTGAATCCAGACTTGAAGATGCCATCTTCCGACTCAACAAGTCTCTCCCCCGTGATGCCCATGAAGCGGCACAGACAATGCTCACCAATCCCAGTCATACTACCCTCATCCAGAATAACAAGACCATCCATGAGATGATCTCCGGTGGAATCACAGTCGAATACCGCCGAAAGGATGGATCAGTTGGTGGAGATCAGGTCAGGCTGATTGACTTTGAACACCCGGAGAACAACGAATTCCTTGTCGTCAACCAGTTCACCATTCAGGAAGGGAAAAACCACCGAAGGCCCGATATTGTCCTCTTCATCAACGGGATTCCGGTCATCATCTTTGAACTGAAAAACCCCACCGATGAACGGGCCACCCTGACCTTAGCCCATAACCAGCTCCAGACCTACATGCAGGAGATTCCCTCATTCTTCTCATACAATACCATGGCGGTCATCTCCGATGGAATCCAGACCAGGATCGGGACCCTCTCAGCACCACTTGAACGGTTTTCCCGGTGGAGGACGATTGACGGAGCACAGGAAGCCCCAAACCATATCCCCGAGATCGAAGTCCTCATCCGGGGTGTCTGTGATAAAAAGCGGCTTCTTGACCTTATCCGGTTCTTCATCGTATTTGAAGAGGATGAACGGGGGAACACCATCAAGAAACTTGCCGGGTACCACCAGTACCATGCCGTAAACCTCGCCGTCAGGTCTACCGAGACGGCTATAAGTGACATGGGAGATCGCCGGTGCGGAGTCGTCTGGCATACCCAGGGGTCAGGAAAAAGTCTCACCATGGTCTTTTACTCAGGAAAGATCATCCAGACACCATCACTCCAGAACCCGACGATCCTGGTCATCACCGACCGGAATGACCTTGACGATCAACTCTTCCAAACCTTCTCCCGGTGCAAAAAACTCCTCCGCCAGACACCTATCCAGGCAGAGGGCCGGGACCATCTGAAAACACTACTCAGTGTCGCTTCCGGTGGGGTCGTCTTCACTACCATTCAGAAGTTCTTCCCCGAAGATGAAAACAAAGAGAAATATCCCCTCCTCTCTGATCGGAAGAACATCATTGTCATCGCAGATGAGGCACACCGAAGCCAGTACGGGATGCATGGAAAGGTGAGCAAGAAGGGAGAGATCAGTTACGGATTCGCCAAATATATCCGTGATGCCCTCCCCAATGCCTCATTTATCGGGTTTACCGGGACACCTATCGACCTTCAGGATAAAGTGACAAGGAACGTCTTTGGTGAATACATCAGCATCTATGATATTCAGCAGGCAATCAGGGACAGGGCAACCGTTCCCATCTATTACGAGAGCCGTATTGTTGATATCAGGATGAATGAGGAGATTAAACCACTCATCGACCAGGAGTTTGAAGAAGTAACCGAGAACGAAGAGGTCTTCAGAAAAGAAAAACTCCGGACAAAATGGGCAGCTCTTGAAGCCATCGTCGGAGATGAGAAGCGAATCAACGAGGTTGCTGATGATCTCATCCGCCACTTTGAAGAGCGCTCAGATGCCATCGAAGGGAAAGCGATGATCGTCTGCATGAGCAGGCGGATCTGTGTTGAACTCTACAAGGCACTGGTTGAGAGACGCCCGGAATGGGACTCTGATTCAGACAATGACGGCTTTTTGAAGGTGGTCATGACCGGTTCAGCAGGCGATGAAAAAGACTTCCAAAAGCATATCAGACCGAAATCAGGTCGGGAACTCCTTGCTAAACGGTTCAAGGATCCAGAAGATCCATTCAAAATCGCAATCGTCCGTGATATGTGGCTGACCGGATTTGATGTTCCCTGTCTTCATACTATGTACATCGACAAGCCTATGAAGGGCCACACCCTCATGCAGGCAATCGCCAGAGTAAACCGGGTATGGAAAGATAAACCCGGCGGGCTTATTGTCGATTACATTGGTCTTGCGGAAGAGCTGAAAAAAGCTCTGGTCACCTATACGGAGAGTAAAGGCAAGGGAGATCCCGTATTTGATCAGGAGAGGATCGTTGATAAGATGATGGAGAAGTACGAGGTTTGTTGTCATCTCTTCCATGGGTTTGACTGGTCAGGCTGGCGGGGAGCTCCGGCAGCAACTCGTCTCTCCATCCTTCAAGCAGGATTTAACTATGTCCTTGATGATCCTGAACGAAAATCAGACTTCATGCAGCATGTGCTTGAACTCTCCCAGGCATTTGCCCTTGCTCTTCCTCATGAAAAAGCCATTGAGATAAGGGAAGATGTCGCGTATTTCCAGGCCGTTCGGGCACAAATCATAAAGACATCAGAAGGAGCAGGAAAATCAGAGTATGAACTGAATCTGGCAGTAAAGCAGATCGTCTCAAAGTCCATTGTCCCCCTTGGCATCGTCGATATCTTCAAGGATATGGGAAAGGATGTGGGAGATATATCAGTCCTCTCCGAAGAGTTCCTCAATGACCTCCTGAAATACAAGAACCAGAATGTTGCAATTGCTGCCATGACCCGGCTGCTGAATGATCAGATCCGGGCACGAACCCGGAAAAACACAACCGAAGCAAGAAAATTCTCCGAGATGCTTGAGCAGACGATAAATAAATACAATAACCGAAAGGTTACGACCCAGGAGATCTTAAAAGAACTCTCGGAAATTGCACGGGAGATCAGGGAGGCTCAGCAGCGGGGAGAGAACCTGGGTCTTACCGAGGCAGAGCTTGCCTTTTACGACGCTCTGGGCGTGAATGACAGTGCTGTGGTGATTCTGGGGGATGAAATCCTCAAAAAGATAGCCCGGGATCTGGTAAAGTCGATTAAGGAGAATGTGACAATTGACTGGTCATCCCGTGAATCGGTTCGGGCAAAGATGCGGGTTGCAATAAAGAGGATACTGCGGGCGAATGGATACCCCCCTGACAAACAGGAGAATGCTATTCAGACGGTCATGCAGCAGGCGGAGTTGCTCTGTTCGGCGGTTGCAGGATGAGATACTATCCCCTCGCCAGACCAATAATTTTCGCCGAATACTACTGGTCCATATTCACGTAATCTGACCTGAATTCCTTGAGGCAGCAATAAACGGTAATTCCCGGATCATGGCTGGGTAGTAGATTGTGCTGGACCGGACTGAAGCAATCACTCAGGTAACCATCATCTCGTCTCCGAATCACAAAATCAAATAGTCTGGATACCTATCATGGACAAGGAGTGGCAGACAGTGTAACTGACCTCCTAATTCGGGAAGAGGAGGTATAAGATGGACGTATTATAGAGATAGGAAGATGCCAAAATCTTTTCACTCCTCCGGTGTACTGATCCGGTATTCCCCCTCCGGTATTGTTATTTCGAAACGGATCCCCTCACCTGATGCTCCGGTCTCCTGCAGAGACATACCGGTAATGGAAAGGATCTCTCTGGCAAGAAAGAGGCTGGTCCCGCTTTTTCCCATATATTCCCATTTGAAAACCTGATCCTTCTCATCCACCGGGATTCCCGGCCCATCAGATTCAATGATGAGGGTAATATTGTCTCCGTTCTTGTGACATCGTATCCCAATCTTTGTAACCTGGTCTCCTTGCCTGGCTATCATATCTAAAAGAGCCAGAAATGCGTCTTCAAGATGGGGATCAGCGTAAATCTCGAGATCAGGCAGGTCCATCGTCCGGTTCAGGTGAGAGAGATCAAGATGTGAAATGGCACTTAAAAGAGTATATACGACCTTCTGCCATCGTGGCTGGTTGATCCCGAGATTCTGATATTTCTCTAAAAATGTGAGGCTTTCCTGAACCGATTCTAAAATCCGTTCGCTTTTCTCCAGATACGTACG
>NZ_JAIWNS010000057.1 GCF_020216685.1 Methanospirillum hungatei
TTCCAGGAGATGGTTGTGGTTGTGTTCCCTTCTTCGAGTTTTGACCCTGATGGCTGGATGGATGTGAGGAGGGGGTTTGTTACCATGAACGGCCGGGGGATGCTCACCGTTACATTTGCCGGCTCAGTAAAGAGGAACTGCATGGTGTTTGCATTCACCATGGCTTCATAGGAGATGGAGTAGTTGCCCTTGGGAAACGTGAGGATCCCCCGGTCAGGAGTGAGCGGGAGGATATCTGTCTCATTTCGGACCGTGAGGTTTTTTGTCTCCAAGGGTATCCGCTCACCGACCATCCCTGGCTGAATCAGTTCATACCGGTCGGTGTTATTGACCAGAACGACAGCAGAGTATCCTTTCCCATCTTTATCAACGGTTGCCGAGAAGGTAATCCCGGCTACCGGCAGGACACACAGGATCAGAGCTGTAAGGCAGAAAGCAGTGATTCGAGTGTAGCGTCGCATTCGATTGGTGGAGCACATTGTTTAATTACCGTTTCAGGATCCTTGAGCAGGTGGCCGGTGACCACGCATACGATACGCTCGTCACGATCGATGACCCCGGCCTCAACCAGTTTCTTGACACCTGCTACTGATGCCGCTGATGCAGGTTCTACACCGATCCCCTCTTTTTGTGCAAGATCGCGCTGCATAGCCAGAATTTCTTCATCGGTGACAAAATCTGCGGTCCCCTTACTCATCCGGATCGCATGAAGGACCTTCTCTGCATTGACCGGGGCACCGATACGGATGGCGGTTGCTACGGTTTCAGGGGATCCTTCCGGAATGACTTCAGGCAGGTTCTCTTTAATTGCCCGGACTACGGGTTGGGAACCTTCTGCCTGGATACCGGTCATCATCGGCATCTTGTCAACAAAACCGAGTTCTGAAAGTTCAATAAGCCCTTTGTAGACGGCAGAAATGTTCCCGGCATTCCCAACCGGCAGAACCATCCGGTCAGGGACCTCACCGTTGAGCTGATCGATGGCTTCAAATCCGATGGTCTTCTGCCCTTCGAGCCGGTAGGGGTTGACAGAATTGAGCAGGTAGATACCTTTTGTCTCACACAGGTCGCGGACCATCTCCAGTGCCCGGTCAAAGTTACCATTGATAGAGATGACTTTTGCTCCATGCATGAGTGCCTGGGCAACCTTTCCAAGAGCCACTTTCCCAGACGGGAGCAGGACGATGACCGGGATACCTGCTTTTGCCCCGTATACCGCAAGTGATGCCGATGTATTTCCGGTACTTGCGCAGGCCACTGATTTCATTCCCAGCTGGAGAGCCATCGAAACGCCGACGGTCATGCCCCGGTCCTTAAATGATCCGGACGGGTTCATCCCTTCGTGCTTTGCATACAACTCCTTAATGCCAAGTTCCTCTCCGATACGCTTGAGATGGTACAGGGGAGTTCCTCCCTCCTGCAGGGTAACCGGCTCACCAGATACGGGAAGCAGTTCACGATATCTCCAGACCGAAATCGGGCGTTTTTGCCAGTCCTTCCTGGTAATATTGATATTGGCAAGGTCGTACCTGACCTCAAGAAGGTGTCCGCATTTTTTGCAGGTGTATATCACGGCATCAGACTGGTATGTTGCCCCACAACCGATGCACACGAGATCAAACATAGGAGAAGAGGTTAGCTTGTATTCTTACTTCATAGTGTGGGAGATGTCAGGAAGAAGAGAGGGAAAAAGAGGGTGTCAGGCAGCTCCTGAAAAGATCTCGCGGATCTGGATCAGCCGCTGCTCCTGGAATTTCATATTGGTTTCCATACTTTTTATGGCGATATTGATATCATCAGAGAACTTCATCGACGGGTATGAGAGATCATAGGTGGATGAGAGGAGTTTCAGGAGCCGTTTGGTGATCTCGGTACTCTTTACCAGCCTTCCATATTCATTGATGAGAGCATCCTCAAACCCGCCTTCCTTTGCCCTGGTCATATCCTCGGCGATCTGCTTTCTTCGGTTGATGACCCCTTCGATTGCGGCGTAGAGTTCGGAATGCGTGACCGGCTTTAAGATATAGTCCTCGATATACATTCCATACTCCTGTGCCTCCTGTGGAGTCAGCTGTTTTGCCGTCAGCATCATGACCGGAATGTCTTTTGTTGCAAAGTTCTGCTTGATGGCGACAAGGGTCTCCCAACCGTCCATGGGCTCCATCATTATATCAAGCAGAATCAGGTCCGGTGTTACGGTTTTTAACAGATCAATACCTTCAGGGCCGCTATTTGCCGAGTATACTGTATAGCCCCCTCTTTCCAGCATGGTTACAAAAATATCGACGATGAACGGGCTGTCATCGATCACCAGTATTGTTGACATCAGAACGTTCCTCCCACGTCTTCCGCAATCTCCCGGAGCATTCCGGTCATATGTTTCAGGTCCCAGGCAGGGTCTACCAGCGCTGCTAACAGTATCTTTTCTCCGGCCCCCATAATGATGAGTATCCCGTCAGAAGAATGGATGGTCACCATATCAGGAGACTGGACTTTCACGATGACGGCTGCCGACTCTGCAGAGGCCAGAAGTGTTGCACACATCGCAGCAAACCATGCTTCATTAAAGTCACCGGCAGAGTACCGGCCAAGCATAATACCGTCACGGGATACGAGTGCACATAATCTGACCCCTTCAATCAACCTGATACTCTCAATTATACCTGCAATCTTCTCTTTTAGCATACCCGGCTCCCGCTACCTGCTGATAATACGATATAGTCACAGAGCTATATTATTTAATGGTTTGTTGTTTTGCCTTATGAGGATATCAACCATGTCATGGTACAACGCCTAATGGACGTATGCGTAACCCGCGATCTTTTCCTTGATATCCTGCTCCTGCCTGTCGGAGTGCAGAATACTATGGTTAAGTACATATGGGACAGCTGAGAAAATAGTATGGAACGGGGCCATAGGGTAGCCTGGCATCCTAGGAGACTGGGGGTCTTCTGACTCGAGTTCGAATCTCGATGGCCCCATTTTGTTTTTCGGGTAATGATATGATACATGACCCACGCTGTTATGATTGCCTTTTATCCAGAGTTGATCTGGAGATTGAACTGGCAAAAGCTGATAAAAAGAAATATTCAGATATTCTTGAGCACGCAGAGGAGATTATCCGGTTTTTGCACAAAACTCCCTGGACCCATCCGATGGTTGCGTCTGCTCTGCACCGTAATATCTATCAGCGGCTGAATAACGATGATCCTTTTTATGCGCTCAAGCAGGCATCCGAAGAAGTTTCCATTCAGATATTACGGGCCGTATCCGGGCGTCTGATCGGCTTTCGGGAGTATGTTATTGCCAGCGTGATCGGGAATATGTTTGATTACGGAGTGAAGGATCACGAAGTCAGGAGTGATTTTGTATCGTACTTTGATTGGGAATTTTCAAAGGGTCTTGCCGTTGATGATACTGACCGGATACTCCCGCTCTGTAGTGATATTGTCTACTTTACAGATAATTGCGGTGAGATTGTCTTTGACCAGGCTCTTATCTCCTGGCTTGCTGCACATGGCAGCCGCATAACGCTGGTCGTCCGGGACAGGCCGATTCTCAACGATGCAACCATGGAAGATGCCATCCGTCTGGGTCTGGACAAGAAGGTTGCCCGGCTGCTTACAACAGGTGCAGGGGTTGAACACGGGATTCGGTTTGACCTGATGTCAGATGAACTCCGCCTCGCGCTTGACCGGTGTTCGCTTATCATCTCAAAGGGGATGGCAAATTACGAGAGCCTTCGCGAAGAGCAGGGTCTTCCCCCGGTTGCGTATCTCCTGGCAGCGAAATGTGATCCGATTGCTGAAGAGCTTGGGGTGAAACGAGGGGATAAACTGGCTCTGCTGAGAAATTGAGATTCCAGTCTTAAATTACATATACACAGCTTTTTCTTCCATCCTGACAAGAATACCATATGGTTTTTGAAGATTTCTCATATGGATGGATCATCGTCCTCTTTGGTGCATTGTTCTTTGTCCTTGAGGTCTTCTCTCCGGGGTTTTTTCTCCTGGTCCCGGGAACAGTCCTGCTCATCATCGGCGTGCTGGTGATACTCGGGGTTGATATCTTTTCATCGACGTATGGTATCGTGTTGGGCATTGTCATCGCCCTTCTGGCAGCCATAGTGACGGTGTATCTGTACAGCCGTCTGACCCCTGGTGATGAAAAACCACTGACTATCAGTATGGATTCTCTGGTGGGACGAACCGGCAGGGTATTAAATCCTGCGGATGAAGAAACCCTGTCTGGAAAAGTATCTGTTGAAGGTCAGATATTTAGTGCGAAATCAAAGTCCGGCATCATCCCTGAAGGAGCAAAAGTGAAAGTTATTGCTTCGCAGGGTGTGCATATTGTTGTGGAGGAGGAATAAATGGCAGTTTTTGAAACTCTTGTAACCCTGTTTCTGGTAATTGTAATTCTGATCATCTTTGCCCGCGGTGTGATTATTGTCCAGCCGTATGAGCAGGGCCTGCAGATTCGTCTCGGGAGATATATCGGGAGGATGAATCCCGGTTTTCGGTGGGTTATCCCTCTCATCACCCAGGTCGTCAAGCTGGATCTCAGAACTCTGGTGATGGATGTTCCAAGCCAGGAGGTGATCACGAAGGATAACTCCCCGACAAATGTTGATGCAATTGTATACATCCGTGTGGTTGATCCTGAGAAAGCCTTCTTTGAGGTCTCAAATTACCGGATGGCAACCGTTGCCCTTGCACAGACAAGTCTTCGTGGCATTATTGGTGACATGGAGCTTGATGAAGTGCTCTACAACCGTGAGAGCATCAACACAAGACTTCGTGACATCCTTGACCGCGAGACCGATCAGTGGGGTGTTAAGGTTGAACGTGTTGAGATCAAGGAAGTTGATCCGGTTGGGACGGTTAAACAGGCAATGACTGAACAGACCGCAGCAGAACGGGAGCGGAGAGCTGCAATTCTTCGTGCCGATGGAGAAAAACGCTCTGCTATCCTGAAGGCAGAAGGTCTGAAGAAGAGTATGATCCTGGAGGCTGAAGGAGAACGGCAGAGTAAAATCCTGAAAGCTGAAGGAGAACGACTGTCACAGATCCTGCGTGCACAGGGAGAGTCACAGGGTCTGCGGATACTCGCACTCGGGTCCAGGTCCCTTGATAAGCGTGCAATTACGGTCCTTTCCTTTGATGCATTAAAAACGATGGCAAATGGCCAGGCAACCAAGATCATCTTCCCGTTCGAGATATCAAGCCTCATTAAACAGGGCGCGAAGTATCTGGGCGCGACAGAATCCATGGATGACAAGGAGGTGTATGATGTTCCGCTAGACGAGAGTCTTCTTGGTGATATTCCAACCGCTGAGCGGATCATGGAAGTTGTCAGATCCATTGAGGATGAGACCCGGGCCATCATGAAGGAGGATGTCAGCCCTGATCAGAGTGCGGGACTCACCGATGTTGATGAGAAAAAACTGATATCATGATAGCGGACAATACTGTCTACAATAATACCGGGGTGCGGTGAACCGTATCAGGTCCCAGGGGTGTGAAGAATTGTGGGGAAAAGACTAAAAGTCCTGTATGTTGATGACGAGGCCCTCCTGAAGATGGCCTTTGTCGAAACCCTAAAGCAGCAGGGGTTTGATGCCCGTGGTGCACTGAGTGGGCAGGAAGCCATTACTATGGTCTATGAGGATGTGCCTGATATCATCATCCTCGATGTCATGATGAAGCCGATGGACGGGTGGGAGACCCTTTTACATATCAAGGAGCATGAGCAGGCACGGAATGTTCCGATTATTATGCAGACCGTGAAAAGCCTGACAATAAAGGATGTCCTCCGGTATGGTGACCAGATTGATGATTATCTCATAAAACCTGTCCGGCTTCCTGACCTTATCAGATCAATCGACGGAGTCGGGGCAAGGAATACTGAGATAAATCGTGAAAAGGAACGTGCCCTGCAGAACGGGGGCAGTCCTGCAGATGTTGACGAGTATGGGGAACTCTTAAAACGTGTGCAGGTAGAGCAGCGCCTTATTGAGATTCTGGGAAGAATATACCCGATTCAGCGTGACGGGACAATAGAGACCGATCTTGAGATTCCTGAGCTGCACGAATTCGTCCATCGGTTTGAAACCCATAAGGCCCGGTGTGAAGAACTTAAAAATAAATTATTTTCCGGTTCCTAAAGAGGCCGGATATTATTTTATCTCTTTTAATTGTTTCTGCAGAGCCGAGCGGACGGTTTCCAGAACTGCTATTCGTGCATAATACTTATTGTTTGCAGGAATTATCGTCCATGGGGCCTGTATGGTTGTTGTCCGACGGATCATGGCATTGACCGCACTTTCATACTGATCCCATTTCTCCCGGTTTCTCCAGTCTTCCTCAGTTATTTTCCAGTTTTTCTCCGGGGTATTCTGACGCTCCTCAAATCGCCTGAGTTGCTCATCTTTGTCAATGTGCAGCCAGAATTTTATAAGGATGGTTCCTTCTCTGGTCAGTTCATCCTCCATGACATTTATCTCATGGTATGCCCGCTGCCATTCGGACTCTGAACAGAACCCCTCAACCCGCTCCACCAGTACCCGGCCGTACCAGCTCCGGTCAAAGATGGTGATATAGCCTTTCCTTGGGAACCGGGTATAAAACCTCCACAGGTAATGGTGCATCTTTTCCCAGTCATTAGGGGGGCCAATGGGCTCTACCACATATCCCCTGGGATTAAACGACTCTGCAAGCCGGATAATACAGCCTCCTTTTCCTGCGGCATCCCATCCCTCGAACACAATGGCAACCGGAATTTTGTTATTATATATCTCAACCTGAAGATTACGAAGTTCTTCCTGAAGACTCTGAAGGATCGGTTTATATTCTGGACGAGTATAGCTCTTTGTCAGATCAGTTTTTTTCAGAATCGACGCCTCTTCGGTCTCTGACATCGTTTTGATCAGGTAGGTCTGGCCCTGCTCTTTCTTTCCTCCTTCCTTTTCAGTAAGCCAGCATTCGACTGCCGAATTAAAGGTCTGTAACACTCTCACATACCCGTACTTCATCGACTCTGCTTCAACTATGGTCCAGGGTGATGCCGGCATGTCTGTCTTCATCAGCATCCGGTCTATCATATAGAAGTCACGATGTACCATGTATATGCCTTCTTTTCTGCGAAGGTATCTGGCCTGCATGGTGAAGGGACTGTCTTTAATGACATTGAGACGCCTTTTCTGTTCTTCCTTACTGATATGAAGGAAAAATTTCAGAATGAGATTTCCATCACTGATGATCTGTGCTTCAAAATTATTGATATCTTCAATACATGATCCGGGGATCTCATCCATCCGGAGAGAGTCATACCGCTCGACGATGGTTGAGGTATACCAGGACCGGTCAAAGATAGCAGTCTGACCATATGACGGAAGCCGTGACCAGAACCGCCAGAACATATCATGATCACGTTCGATGTCATTCGGCTCGGCGATTGGGTGAATCCGGGTTCCACGGGGATCAAGCACCGGCTGCAGCAGGTTGATTATCCGGGTAATACCTGATCCCCGCCACCCCTCCATCACTATGATGACCGACTTACCCCATTTTCTGACTTCCCGCTGCAGTTCTGCAGTCCGTGCTTCCAGGGGTTCGACGATTGATGCGTATTGTCCCTTTGGTATCCTTCCGGTAAGGTCAAAGGCTTCTAGCATGTAATTTCTGATTAGTGAATCTGGCTATTATAGATTGGCCAGTGGTACAATATCAGTCATCGTCACTACTATGCATCAGAATGGCTGAGTACTGAGAAATGTCTGATTCCTATATCAGCCGGGAACTCTCCGGTCTCATGGTCGAGCAGGACCTTCTTCTGAAATGGCATGAGCGGGATCTGGCAGACATTATCAGTGATGTGGGATTTTCCTGTCTTTTGTGTGGTCGATGCTGCACGACGGAGTTTAACGGGCATGTGTTTCTGCTTGACGCCGATGCAGAGCGGGTCATGGCCATGGATCCTTCCCTCCTGATACCGGCACCTGAATTTGAGCTGGCTGACGAAGAAGGGAATTTTTACGTCTCCGGCTATGCCCTTACGGTACGGGAGGACGGGTCCTGTATCTTTCTTGCTGATACCCGGTGCAGGATATATGATGAGCGCTTTACCATCTGCAGGATTTTTCCGTATATGCTTCACCGTGAGCCGGACCGAAGGAAGAACCTGGAGTTTCGACAAATCAGTGGTCTTAATGAACATGGTGAGTACCATTGTCCGATATCAGAGGATGATGCTCTAACTTTTGCCAGGGAGACCATCGCCTATGAGAAGGCATATCTGGCACAGATGATCGGGTTTTACCAGGCAGTCCGTGCTCTCTTTGAGCAGAAGAATACCCGGCATATCAGGGCAGTGTACGACCGCCGGATACAGGAGTTTCGAAAGGGTGCAGCACTTGTAGTGTATGTCTGGTACCTGGGATCATTTGTTCCGGTTACCGTGCGCCGTGAGGACTATCTGGGTTTTGGGTGGCCATAAGGGCATGAGACGTGTGGGAGACCGGATAACCTTCTTATAGGTCAATGTATAATTTCATACATAGATGACTCAACATGTCCATCATCTTCGTCGGGGTGCATGTCCGGGTTCGCCCCGTTATTGGCGATGACACCAAATTCGTATATGAACGGTATTGCTTTTCTGAATACATTCTGACATACATTTACTATCATTGATACTATGAAATCACAGGATATTGCCATTGTCGGCATTTTACTTGCGGTCGGTGCAATTGCACGGTTCGCCGCCTTATACGCACCATTACCACCATTCCTTGTACCGAACTTCGTCATTGTTTTCTACTGCCTGGCTATCATGCTGGTCGTCCCGAAATTCTCCCAGGCTCTTGGGATTGGGTTTATCGGCGGTATCATCAGTGCTCTTATCAGTCACTCGATATTCCCGCCAGGAAATCTTATCAGTGAGCCAATCGGAGCCGTTGCCTGTCTGCTTGTCTTCCAGGCACTGAAAAATCGGTTTGCTGCAGCACCATCCGTTGCAACTCTGGTCGCAACCTTCGCAAGCGGGATCTCCTTCCTCTGTGTGGTGATGCTGCTGGTGATGGTCGCACCTGGTCTGCTGTTCAAGGCATTCAACTATGAAAGCCTGTATGCCTTCTTTAGTGCCATGATGGTCATGATAGTCATCCCGACTGCAATTATCAATACCATTATCGCACAGATTCTGTACGTTCCTGCATCACGGGCATTATCCCGGAGATCATGATACTTGCAACAGCGCTCAGCTATACGTACCCGGTTGGAGTCCGTCCGGCTCTCCGGGACATCACTCTTTCTATCGGGGCCGGAGAACTCGTCCTGGTGACCGGTCCGACTGCAGCCGGAAAAACCACGCTTTGTTATGCCCTGTCCGGCATCCTTCAGCATGAGTTTGGGGGGATCTGTTCCGGGTATCTTGCTCTGAACGGCAGGCCGGTGACTGAGTATGCAGGTGTTGGTGAACTGAACCGGTATGTCAGCATGGTCTTTGATGATGCAGATTCCCAGCTCATCTTCACCAGTGTTGAGGAAGAACTGGCATCAGGCCTTGAGACAAGGATCGATTCAAAGCAGGAGATAGAGGATCGGGTCAGAGATGTCATGGAACTCTGCGGTATCACCCATCTTCGTGAACGTCCCCCCTATGCCCTCTCCGGCGGTCAGAAACAACGGGTTGCCATTGCCGCTGCCCTTGCGATGGATACTGACATCATCATCCTGGACGAGCCGACATCAGAACTTGATGTTGTTGCCACCACCCGGATTATTGAGATCCTGCAGGATCTGAAGGCCAGAGGGAAGACCATCATCATCGTGGATCATTCCCTGGAAGGGTACCGGAATGTTGCGGACCGGGTTATCGTTATGGAAGAGGGTCATATCAGCAGGGAAGGAACCTTTGATGAGATCTTCCCTGAAGCGCAGGGCTCGATGAAAGCCCTCTACACCGATCCAGATCTTAGGCCATATTCACCGGTGAATCG
>NZ_JAIWNS010000058.1 GCF_020216685.1 Methanospirillum hungatei
TCCGGTTATCGCAACCATCGACTCCCTGATCAAACGATATGGCACAATAGAAGCACTCAGTGGCGTCTCCCTGACTCTCTATGAAGGGGAATTTATTGCAATCCTTGGTGAGAATGGTTCAGGGAAGACGACTCTGGTGAAGCATCTGAACGGTCTGTTACGACCTGACGGGGGATCTGTCCATGTGCGAAGCCTGGATGCAGCCACGGCACCGGTCATCGATCTTGTCAGGCAGACCGGCCTTGTGTTTCAAAACCCTGATACCATGCTCTTTGCTGACAGTGTCAGAGATGAGATCATGTTCGGCCTTGAGAATATCGGAGCAGACTCTCCTGATCAGGTCATTGGAGATGTGCTTGCCATGGTCGGGCTCTCAGGCTCTGAAGCAACCTATCCCCGGCATCTCTCGCGGGGTGAACGGCAGCGGCTAGCAGTCGCCTGTATTCTTGCGATGAAACCCGGACTTATCATTCTGGATGAACCGACCACCGGTCTTGACGAGAAAGAATCTGACCGGATGATGGATCTTATGCTGACGTTGCAGAAGAGCGGGCATACCATCATCATGGTTACGCATAATATGCGGATTGCCGAAAGTTATGCAGGCCGGATCATTGCCATGGAGAATGGCCGGGTCATCGGGGATTATCATAACCTGAAGGGGCGTGCATCATGAGTGAGATTCTGCAATATATACCGGGAACCAGTCCGCTTCATCATCTCAATCCGGTCACCAAACTGCTCCTGGTCATTCTCATCGTCGGGCTATGCGTAATGTCAGCCCAGGTACCGTTTCTCTGTTTTCTCATTGGTGTTCTGGTGCTCGGTGCCCTTTTTTCCGGTCTTATCAAAGAGATAATCAATCAGGTCCCGTTCCTTATCCTGTTGTCATTCTTCCTCGTAATACTGACCAGTCTGACGGTCCAGGAAGGTGACTTGTTACTCACCATTCTTCCGTCTGCTGAACCTGGAGTTCAGGGATATGGGATCACCCTTGGCGGGCTTCTCTTTGGTGTTATCCTCTCCCTCCGGTTTATCGTGATGATAACGGCATTTCAACTCTTTGTCGTGACCACAAAACCCAGTGATCTGGTGACCGGACTTTTGGCATTCCGCCTTCCGGTTGACTATGTCCTCATGCTTCTGATAGCGCTCCGGTTTATTCCAAGCCTTCAGCTGGAGGCCAGGCGGATCCATGAAGCACAGCTTTGCCGGGGTTATAACCCGGGAACCGGTATATCCGGGAAGATCAGAAGCATGAAACCGATTATGATACCGCTTGTTGCAAATTCACTTGCAAAGACTCAGGTCCTCGGTCTTACCCTTGATATGCGGGGGTATCGGGCGCGAAAAAACCTTCCCCTTCATAAACTGGTCTTTGGTTTTGGTGATGTCATCAGTGCGGTGCTGGTTGTGATAATTCTTGCAGCATTTGCATATCTTCACGTTTTCAATGCATAAAGCGGGGTCAGACCAGATCCGCCCCGTTTTTGATCCTGCATCGCCATGATTAAAGTCCTTGAATGGTAATAAGTCTCTATTTATGATATCCGTCCTGCTTGTTGATGATGAACCGGTCATTCTGGATATTGCCCGTGCTTTTCTGGAAAGGCATGGTGAGTTTTCCGTTACCACTGTGCTCTCCGCCGAAGAGGGCCTTGCATTGCTGAATGAGCGGGGCTTTGATGCCGTGGTCTCTGATTATGAGATGCCGGTTATGAACGGGCTGGGTTTTCTCAGGGCAATTCGGGAAAAAGGAGATCATATCCCCTTTATCATCTTTACCGGAAGAGGCAGGGAGGATGTGGTCATCGAGGCCCTCAATGCCGGTGCTGATTACTACATTCAGAAAGGCGGGGATCCGCGTGCTCAGTTCACTGAACTTGCATATAAGATCCGTGAATCAGTACGAAAGAAAAAGGAGGTCCAGCCCCCGGCCGAACATGATACCATCAGGTCCAAGATTATCGGCCATCTTCATGCTCTTGAAACTCAGATATCCATGCTGAAGGCAGCAGGGGTTACTCCGTCACAAGAGCCCCTCATCAGGGAATGTGACTCTCATATCAGGGATCTGCTCATGCTCTTTGGAGAGCACAAATAGGAAAATAAAATTTAATTTCTTTCAATCAGGCTTTTTGCCATCGCGAAAGCTTCATTTGCTTCATTGATCTGACCAAGAGCCAGGTGAATCTCTCCTTTTTTATTCCAGAGTTCCGGGCTGTCTGGTTCTAATCCGGTCATAACCTCATAGCATTTCAGGACTTCCATATACCTGCCCAGCTTTGTCAGGGTGTATGCCTTATGCTGCCAGAGATCCACCCGTTTTGGATCTATCTCGATTGCCTTGTCAAACCTCTGCAGAGCCTCTTCATACTGCTCAAGCCGGTTGTATGCAAATCCGATCAGCAGCCATGAGTTCTCCTTTTTATCCTGGGGTCCTGCCAGTTCCAGTGATCGCTCTGCAGATTTTATGGCAAGTTTATACTGACCACTCTCTATATATGAGGATGCTTTCCCCTGCCAGGCGCCACTCTCATCAGGATTAAGCCTGATTGCCTCATCAAAGTCATTCATAGCCTCCTGCTGCCGGCCCAGGTGCTGAAGTGCAATACCGCGGTAGGTCCATACCTTCGGATTTATCGGGTCAAGTCGGATTGAATGACTATATGCATTCACTGCTTCTGTATAGAGTCCGTCTTTTGCAAACCGGTTACCCTGCTCTATCCAGTCCTGTGCACTCCATCCCTCAGTTCCCAGACATCCGCACAGGAGGGTGGGTATCAGCACTGCCAGGGTCAATAAAACAGTTGAAACGAACTTCATGAAGATACACATTCCAGGTGCCTGAATGCACAATTCTCTTTAAACGTTGTCAGAGAAATATGAAATGTCTTCCTGCCGGGTCAGGGAATTACCGTTATAGGTGTTTTTGGGATTTTACGGGCAATAACCTCTCCCTGCTTTTTATAGAGGAGATTTGCCTGACTTATGGCGATGTCCGCCTCATCAGTTCTTCCCAAAACCCGCAGTACTGATGCCTTGTTTATCCAGTTCTCTGCATTGCCCGGATTTATCTTTAATGCTGCCTCAAATGAATCCAGCGCATCGGTATAGTTCTTTTCCATAACATAGGCATACCCGCGTGAGCTCCAGGCTTTCTCGAGCGACGGGTCCATCTGAAGTATCTTATCAAAATGTGAGATGGCAAGATCATACTGTCCACGGCCAGACAAGGCAAGGCCCCGATGATACCAGTATTCGGTGTTGTTCTCATCAAGCTCTATTGCCTTATAGAATGACCTGACCGCCTCATCATAATCACCCATCATATAACTGGCCCTGCCTTTCATGAACCATGCCTCAGGATAATCCGGTTGTATTCGTATCGCAGAGGTAAACGCATCTATTGCGTCCTTATATCGGACCAGTTCAAAAAGGGCCAGACCTTTCAGGTAGTAGAGCTGACTGTTACTTCCTGACAACTGGATGGCCTGGTTATAGAGTGATACTGCCTCGGCATACCTTCCAGAATTATATGCGGTCTTTGCCTCGTCTGAAAGGCGGTCAGTCTCTGTGCATCCGGATATCAGAACGACGGCAATCAGAAGAGATACAAGGATGCAGAGTGAACCAATTCTGATTGTCCGGTCGGATGAGTTCATTCCAGGTCACCAGTCTGGTACTATTTTTCTTCTTTTGTATTGAAACATCCGTTCAATGAACCGGAATGGAAAAAAGATGATAATCCCAGTAAAAAAATTTATTCGTAGAGGTACTGTTCATCTATCCGGGTATATGAAACAAGTTCTTCCGGTTTGAAATGAATAGCAATCTCGCGATTTGCAGTTTCAACAGAATCAGAGCCATGGATGACATTCATCCCTATCTCAAGGGCATAGTCTCCACGAATCGTACCAGGTGCTGCACCGGCAGGATTGGTTGCTCCGATCATATCCCTGCTAATCTTCACGATATCTTTTCCTTCCCATACCATCAGGAAACAGGGTCCTGAAGTGATGTATGCCTTCAGACCTGGGAAGAAGGGTTTCTGCACGTGTTCTGCATAATGCTCCATGACCCGTGCATCAGGAAGCCGTTCAAATCGTGAGGCAACCATCTTGAATCCGCGGCGTTCAAACCGGGTGATAACCTCACCGATCAGTCCGCGCTGAACTCCGTCAGGCTTTACCATCAGAAATGTCCGTTCCATTGTTATACCTTGCCAAGAGCTTTCCGGCCAGCGGTGGTCCATCTGACACGGCGTGGAATACGTCCGAGCTTGTGGTTCTTCTGGCACTTGGTGCTGCAGTAATAGAAAATCTGTCCGTCCTTTTTGACGTACATCTTCCCGGTTCCAGGCTCCATCTGCAGGCCGCAGAAAGAACAGATATGCGTATCAATCATTGTTCTTACCTCCGGGAAAGTTTCTTTGCTTCACGTTCAGTCTCAAGGAGCATCAGAACATCACCTTCACGGATCGGTCCTACCGTGTTACGGGTGATAATCCGCCCCTTGTTCGGGCCATCAAGGATACGGGCTTTCACCTGCATGGCTTCTCCATGCATACCGGTTGACCCGATAACCTCGATTACTTCAGCGGGCGTTCCGTCCATGATATTCACTCAGCTTTGAGAGCTGCTATCTGGGCAGCAATTTCATCGATGGTCTCTTTTGCTTTTCCGGACTTTACGATAGCTGCAGCAGCAGAGCCGACTTCCAGTCCGCAAGCAGCGCCGATATCATTCTGCTTGCTGATGAAGAGATACGGAATCTTCTTTTCTTCGCAGAGTGGTCCAAGATGCATGACGATCTCTGCTGGTTCAACATCTCCGCCAATAAGGACCAGCTGTGCGATCCCGCGCTCGATGGCCTTGGTGGCTTCGTTGGAGCCCTTTTTGATTTTTCCGCTTTCACGTGCGGCTTCGACGGCTTCAAGAGCCTTGTTCTGGATCTCTTCAGAGACTTCAAAGGTAACGTAGTTTGCCATGAATTCACCTCATTCAGGAGGGGCATGACCCTCCGTCATCACTCATCAGCAGATGACGAATGTGCCATATTAGTTACGATTGTGGGCGTTTAAAGGTTCTTAGATCTGGTTTTGCTTCCAAGGGAAATATCTCCCCGACTGGCCGGGTTTCATGAAGCCTGATGCTGGTAGATCACGATATCGCGATTCCGGTAGAGTTCCTGAAGGTCATGGGCGGGTAGAGAAATATTATATTTTTGTTGCTCTTCAGGGCCGACATAGAGCAGATCTGCCCGGTACCGTTCCATGAGGGGGATTGTCTGGTCCGGGTTTTCATATATGGTCCTGATATGATTGCCCCGCTCACCATACCAGCCTTCCGGATAATTCCCCCTCCACATATATTCATGGAACTGCCATCCGATGATCGTCGGGATTCCGGTGAATGATGAGACCCGTGAGGTATACTGGTAGTCATCCCCGGCTGCTTCCACGATAATATGCTCACCGGGGAGGGTTCGTAAAAATGCAAGAGCTTCAGCATCCTCCCTATGAGATTGTGAAAGCCATGCCATGCCATCCAAAGTAGGGGTATGCGGTCCGTGGATGGTGGAGACGATGACCGGAGGGACAATCAGGCAAAGGCAGAGCATGATTATGATAGATGACTCGACGAGCCGTGAAGTCAGCCCTGGTTTTCTGGTGATATATGCATCCAGCTCGTTTCCAATCATCAGGGCCGCAGCAGTTCCGCAGAGGAGCCAGGCACCGATATAGAGTTTGAATACCGTGTTCATCCGGTAATAGACCTCTCCCATGTTATCTGCCAGGTAGATAAGTTCACAAAAGAGCAGAATTGCAAGTCCTCCTGCAGCCAGAAGATCTGCAGATCCTGATCTTCGCCTGATGACAAAAATCAGGATCAGGGTTGCAAGTGCAGCGGAGAGGTACCCGGTCAGGAAGAACGGGAAGATGGCAAGAAGGATCCAGGGAACTTTTCTGAGTTCTGACCTGAAAGAGAATAAAAAGGCAGCAAAGAACCAGCCATGGACCATGATAAACTGCCAGATATCAGTCGGGGTATGGACAAACCCAATCCCTGCAATTCCCTGGGTATGCATCCCAAGGAGGAGCGGACTGATGAGGGCCAGACTCATGGCCGGAACAAGGAGGAGATAAAATCCTGCAGCAATCACGGGTTTTTGGAACCATTGTCCCCCCCGCTCCCGGATCATTGTCTGCACAGTGTGCATAACAGCCTGAATTGTAAGGGCTGGTGCCCCTCTATATTCACGTCCAATCAGACAAAATCCTGTCACCAGAATCATCGGTGCCCAAATCAGGACATCCCAGCTGTTGACTACCGGAATTACCGAAAGCCCGAGTGCAGTCAGGAGAAGAATTAAGATACGTGCCCTGGTTCCATCTCTCCAGCATACCAACGCAGCGGTTACCATGAGAACCAGAAATGACTGGGCCATGATACCAAGGACATGGGCATGGACATCACCAAACAGAAATGAGAAGAGTGGATATTCGTTGATGGTGTCCTGAATGACTCTGCTGCTATCCCAGAGAAGGGTAAAGGCCCGGGTTCCGGTAAGGGCAAGGTAGATGAAGTACGGATTTACGACAAAAAATGCCAGTACCGGGAGTAATCTGGTATGCCGTAGGGTCAGGTGTCCCACTCCGTAGAGATTGACGGCAGAAAGTGCGGCGATTGTGGGGAGAGCAAGGCTAAAGAGGATGTTTGAGGGGATCCCGGTGAGCATCGCCGGTGTTGCTATGATCCAGTGACCAAAATAGTAGTATACATTCAGAAACCCTCCGGCAAACCAGGGGTCAAGAGGGGGAACCAGGGGCGTTCTAAGAATCGATGCAAGAAATCCATGGTCCATGAATTTCTCCGCCCCGTTGATATCAGGATTGTATGCCCTGACGATGAGCATGGCAAGAAACACGCCGAAAAAGAGCAGGTAGTAGCGCCATTCTGAGGGGATGGCTTTGTAATGTCCCGTCTTATGAAATATTCCGGTGCAGAGATATGCAACAATGATCGGGATCAGACCAGTATAGGGAGGAAGACCACAGAAGACTGCATACCAGGTTGCAAGAGCGGTCAGGATAAATCCCGCAGTCCAGGATACGGGGACCGCAATTTTGGGCAGGTATTCTTTTATCAAGGGATAGAGAGAGAGATGGAATAGGAAAAGAAGGAAGAGCCAGGATAATACCGCAATAATCTGTCCTGATTCAATCATACCTTATGATTCATCCTTCAGTCTTTTCTTAATACTTTCAGAGAGTTCGGGGATTACCCAGTCTCCTAAGTACATGATAGAGATCGCCCCTCCGATAAGGGTGATACCATTCTTAATCAGGTGGTCGATGACTGCGATAAGGGTGGATACTGCCGGACTTGTCCCTGCCAGTTCAAAGATGACGGCAAGGGCAAATTCATAGGTCCCGACTCCGCCGGGTGTGAGGGGGACTGCTTTTACAAGGTTTCCTGCAACTACTGCAAGCAGGACGATTGAAAAAGGGATATCCTGCCCGAACATAAGGGCAACAAGGGAACAGATGGCAGTATCAAGTATCCAGATACCAAGTGATGTAACTGCGAGAACACATGCGGACCGGGGAGTCAGGGATGCATTCCGCATCTCATTCATCATCGTCAGAACATACCCGATGTATTTATTGTCAGTCTGAACTTTGCCCGTGAGGATGAGAACCAGAAAGAAGATTCCCCCAAGCACGAGTGGAAGAATGAGCAGCATGAGAACCCAGGACGGGGCGTTCAGCACAAAGACCACTGCGCAAAGCCCCAGGACTGCTACCGAGATGATATCAAAAACCCGCTCCACGATGATGGAGGAGAGACCCTGGGAGATGGTTGCATCATAATCATGCTTGAGCAGGACCACCCGGATCAGGTCTCCAAGCCGGGCAGGGACGATAAGGTTTACCGTTTGTGATATGTAGATACAGGCCGTTGAAAAGATGAGTGAAATGGATACCTGCATCCGCGAGAGGATGGACTGGTACCGCCCTCCCCTGACAAACCAGGCACACAGGCAGATAAAACATGCCGGGATAAGATAGAGCGGTCTTACATAGGCAAGTGCATCGGCCAGGTCATTCCAGACTCTGATGACCATGACGGCCAGGATTCCTACTGCCAGAAGAACAGAGAAGATGATAGCACAGAGTTTACGATACATGGAGCTGCCACCAGAGTCGGAGAATTGCTCGTCCCATCTTCCAGATATCACCTGATCTGACTGTCGTTTCCTGTCCCTCTGTCCAGATTACCGGGATCTCTGCGATACGAAGCCCTTTATGCTGGGCACGTACAAGGATCTCGGTATCCCAGAACCAGTGGGTATCACATGTCTCCTGCAGAAGGTCCCTGAGCACTTCGGTTCTGAATGCCTTAAATCCGCACTGATGATCAGAGAGGGTGCTTTTCAGAATAAGCCGGACCAGCAAGTTATATCCCCTGCTTTTAATCTCACGGCTGCAACTTCTGATGATTTTGCTCTCCGGAAGAAGCCGTGAACCGGTTGCCAGATCATACCCTTCAGTAATTCGGCCAAGGAGTTCTTCAAGATGGGAGATGTCGGTTGCCATATCAACATCAAAATAACAGAAGATATCTCCACGGGCTATTGAGGCAGCACGAGACAGGGCCGATCCCCTCCCCAGCCGCTCATCCCGGTGCTGGTGGATGACCTGTGGGCTCTCCCGGGCAAACGTTGCTGCTAATTCAGCAGATCCATCGGTGCTGGCATCCTCGGCTATGATGAGTTCAAACTCTGAAGCAATGCAGGATAGCGTCTGCAGAACTCGTGGTACCGCCTCTTTTAGGGCATGAACATCGTTGTACACCGGAATGACAACTGTTACCGGTTTTGATATTGTCACTCAGGTCACTTCCGGATTCTTTTCCATCCTGACGATCTCTTCTGCAGCCCTGAGTCCGGCACGAACCGATCCCTCAATACTCCGTTCCGGATAGTTCTCTTCAGAAAACATACCGGCAAGAACAAGTCCGGGAACTGATATCATGTTCATCTGCTCTTTATACCCGGCAAGATATAGCGGCCCGGCATAGGGGTCTCTAGTCATTTCTGCCCATAGTATCTCATCACTCCTGACTGAAAATTTTCTCTGGAAATCTTCTATCATCCGTTCCTTCAGGTCGGTGGGCGGCGTGCCGGTGTAATATGATGCAAGATAGACGATATCCTCACCATACCATGCTCTTGGGGCAAAACAGGTATGTCCGATGACAGCTCCATAGGGGGCATCATCATACAGATTAATCCAGTAAATACCCTGAGTGACAGGACGGACAAGCCCCATGGTCAGACAGGCCGCTCCCTGGTAGGGGATATCCGGAATATCAAGACCGGTTTTTTTCAGAAGACCGGGTGCGATGGTTGCAATGACGGCATCGAATGGTTCATCATTTATATACCATTCCCACCCGGCTTTTTGTATGGAGGTAACCGGTGTGTTTATTCTTATCTCTCCTCCATATCCGGTTATCGTATTTGAAAGACTTTCGATGAAGGATGAAAACCCCCGCTCAAGATATCCGAGCCGCTCTCCCCCAAGACTTCTATCCGAACGGATAGCCACCCGGCTGACAAGCCATGCGGCAGAGATTTTCTCTGCATTCTGACCAAATTTTGAATTCAGGAGTGGCCTGAAGAATGAGCGGTAAATTTTCTCTCCAAGCTGCTCTGTAAGGAATTTCTCTGCGCTTATGGTGTCAAGGTGTGACAGATCAAAGTGTTTGACTTTTTTGGTGAATAATGCGAGCCTGAATTTTTCAAATATGCTAAGGTGAGGATAGAGCAGTATTTCGAGGGGGGTGGTGAGGGGATAGATGGTCCCGTTTTGGTATGTACCGGTTGACCCTTTGAGCCAGAGTATCGTATCAGACAGGTTCAATTCATCTAAAAGGTGTAAAAATGCCCTGTCTCCAGAGAAGAAATGGTGATAGTACCGCTCAATGGAATA
>NZ_JAIWNS010000059.1 GCF_020216685.1 Methanospirillum hungatei
TGCCTTCCGGTGGTATGATGAGAGCAGCCCCCCTATCTCTGCTGACTTTTCGTAAATTGTAATTTTATGGTCTTTAGAAAGCCTGTATCCAGAAACAAGACCGGATATGCCTCCTCCTATTATTGCGATCCGCATATTCTGTTATAATCCCTTAGATATTCCCATCCTGCTCATTGAAGAAGCTTTTTGAATGTATAAAGGAAAGATGTACCAAATAATCAGAATTCCCATATTTCATACAACTGGTGTACCTCCATGAAAGTGTTTTTTATAGGATTTGGTCAGGCTGGTGGCAAAATTGTTGACCGGTTCATTGAGTTTGACAATAGAACCAATGGCAGCAGTTTTCGTGCTATTGCAGTAAATACAGCCAGAACTGATCTGATGGGACTACAACACCTCAATTTTGAGGATCGTGTCCTGATCGGTCAGACGAGCGTCAAAGGTCATGGCGTGGGGACCGATAATGATACCGGTGCCCAGATTACTTTTGACGAGATTGATATCATCATGAATGCCATTGACCGCAAAGGTATTGGCGATACTGAAGCATTCATCATCGTATCAGGACTTGGTGGCGGGACAGGTTCAGGCGGATCGCCCGTGCTTGCACGGCATCTGAAAAAGATTTATAAAGAACCGGTCTATGTTCTGGGGATTCTCCCCGCTCCGGAAGAAGGGCGGTTATATTCCTATAATGCAGCACGAAGTCTTGCAACTCTGGTAAAAGAAGCAGATAATGTTATTCTTTTTGACAACAGCGCCTGGAAAAATGAAGGCGAAAGTATCAAGGGTGCATTTGACCGGTTGAATGATGAGATTGTCCGCAGGTTTGGGTTATTGTTCCGTGCAGGTGAGATAGGTCAGCTGGGTATCGGTGAGATGGTCGTCGATTCCAGCGAGATCATCAATACCCTCCGGGGTGGAGGTATCAGTTCTGTCGGATATGCCATCAGCGAAGTTATCAATTCTGCTCCGGTTGAAAAGGACCGGAGTTTCTTTGATCGGATCATCGGAAGAAAACAGATAGAAGAACGACGTCCCGAGGATAAGCTGCTTGGTGAGGATAAGACCTCACGGATTTTGTCTCTGGTCAGACGGGCGATGCTTGGGCGGCTTACGTTGCCCTGTGAATATACCACCACCAGTCGTGCTCTTGTTCTGGTTGCCGGACCGCCTGATGACCTTGACCGGAAAGGGATTGAAAAAGCCAAGAGCTGGGTTGAGGAGAACATCGCCGGTGTGGAGGTGCGAGGCGGAGATTATCCGGCCCAGAGCAGGTATGTTGCAGCTGTCGTTCTTTTAGCATCCATTGCAGATGCTCCACGGGTCACGAATCTGCTCGAGATTGCAAAGGAGACGAAAGCCACGTCAGAACGAATTGATGAAGAGAATGTTCTGAAACTGGATGAGAGTATTGAACCACTCTTTGAGTGAGGGAGTTATGAAGACTGGATCATTAATCATCTTTTTAAGTATCATTTTTTGTTTCATTGCTATTCCGGCAATGGCCAGTGTTGAAGTCGGTCATGTGAATGTGAAGCCTTCCGGAGATCTTGAATCCGGTAAGTCGAATGTTTCTGCAGATCTTCAGCTGAGTTTTGTCTCGACTGGGGGCACGACCTTTCCCAATGATGAGAGTATATCCTTGAAAACCGAACTTGAAAATCCGGTCTGGACATACTCCATCATCCTTGATGGTGTGGAAAATCCCAGACCGGCGGTCAGTAAGAAACAACTTGATCTCTCCGGATGGGAACTCTCCTATGAGAACGTCGATGAAAGTGTCAAAGTCAATCTGAAAGGAATGGCACCAAAGGTCGATAGTTCCAAAGAGATAGTTGTTGTTTCGGTGAACGTGGCAACCCCCGGAGGCCGGGTGAAGGAGACCGTAAAGAATGTCACGGCATTTGTTACGAATCCAGGTGAACTGAAGGGCGATATTTCAACAGTAAAAGAGGCCTACTCAAAACTTGAGAAGGATATTGCCCAGAACAAGGCCGATGGGATAGATGTTTCCAAGGCTGAAGCAAAGGCAAAGGAGGCATTAAACTCATTGAATTCAGCAGCCGGTGCAAGTTATTCAAATGCCCAGATCTATATCAAGAATGCAAATACCTACATCAAGGATGCCTATGCGATGCTTGACATGGGTCTGTCCCAGAAAGCTATCAAAGATGCAAAGGAAGCCATAGACAAGACCGATGAATGGATCAGCTACTTTAAGACCGAGAAAGAACTTGGGAGTGATCCACGCCTTGCCCCGATTATTACCAAGCGTGAGTTTGCTGCAGAAGACGTGAGTGATGCAAAAGAGCTCTATGATGCCGGTAAATATACTGAAGCCAGGAAAAAAGCTGAAGAAGCATATCAGAAGGCAGATGAAGTATTCACGGCAACCCAGGATTTGAATGCAGAACTTGAGGCCGCTCCCAAGGGATTCCAATTCCCTGACCTGTCTGGTATAATCCCCTATATTATTGGAATCATTATTGTTGCAATTGTTGGGTTTGTTCTTTTCCGAATCATGAAGAACCGTGGCGGCAAAGGTGGCGGAAAGGGCGGCGGTGGCAGTTTCGGCTCCCGTGACCGGCCAAAGAAGAAGTCAACTGCTCATCAGTATGATGAGCTCTTTTAATCATCTTTTTTTATCTTTTCATTTGAACTGATGTATCCGAACCGTAACTTTCATTGGACTGAGCACAAAGTGCAACCTGCCTGAATAGTTTGGGAATGAAAAATATCTTTTCACATCAGGTTGTGTGGCTGAAATATCGCTTATTTCACGCAAGTCCAATGAAATGATATGTGCCAGGTTGATATTTTCACTGAATAGCCATCATACATATGTGCTGGTAAGCGAACGCTGAACGACAAAAAAAGGTCAGAAGTAGATTAATTTAGTGCTGTATTATTTCCCTTGACAAACACGTCAAGGTTTACCGTTCCCATCTTTCCATCCCGAAGGAAGTACCACTCCAGAGCCCGATGCTGGTTATCATACAAGGAAAACCAGTAGCTGAGGTGATATACTCTCTTCTCATATCCGGGCAGGGAAGCATAACTGTCGGTATCATGGGTGATGATAATATCCGGTTCCTTCCCACTCCATACCATCGGATCGACTTTTTTGCCATAAAACAGGATCTTATCCCATCTGCCACCCCGGTAGTACCAGGGAAGCGGCCAGTAGGAGTCGGATGCGACAACCACGGTCTTTGCAGTATCTATCAATGCCATGACATCACGCATATCCTCTGAGTTCTGGACCTGTACGATGGGTTCGTTCATATCTACCGGAGTAAAGCAGACATGCATCGTCATTCCGAGCAGGAAGAGAAGGGTGATACATCCTGCGATTACTTTTTTCCCTTCTATCCGGTAGGATGCAAGAAATATGAGCGGGAATAACTGATGAATCAAAAGCCAGGGAACTTTCTCTCCCACCCACCCATAAAACACCAGAGTACAACTGGTCCATATGATGAACAGGATCATCAGGAGTGATGTTTTTTCACCGGGAATCCCTTGTTCTTCAGGATCGGTTCTTCTCACCTGACAAAGTCCTTTGTCTTTGAAACCCCAGTGCCAGATGCTGTATATAGCCAGGATAAGCAGGGGAATTTCATAGAGAAGGAGCATGATGAGGTACCAGTACGGCGGACCACACAGCCTGCACTGGTCATGCATAGATGTCCAGTGTTCAATGGCCTTAAACGGTGCCTCAAAGAACATCTCAGGATGGGTGAAGAATGAGGTATAGAAGACAAATCCGATACCGGCTGCGATGAGAACTGCACCGATGAGATCCCGTTTCCAGGTATCCGGAAGGGTTATGCGATGGTAATAGAGGAGAGCGATGAAAAAGACTCCAAATACCAGGATGGCAACCGGCATATCCTCTTTGAGACACATACCACATGCTGCAGCACTACCTGCCAGGAGTGCCCAACCCGGTTTTTTATATTCGATATACGCAAGGATTGCAAGGAGCAGCAGAACGGTGAAGAATAACTGGAAGATATCATGACGCAGGAATCGTGAAAAATACACCATATTCGGCGAGAAAGCAAAGAACAGAGCTGCCCAGACCGCATGATTTTTCGAGAGCCAGCCGGTTCTGTAAATACCGTATATCAGAATAATAATGGCCGAACCAAACACTGCCGGGAGCAGTCTTACAAGAAGATCAGAATCCCCGAAGATCTTGAACACCGCTGCAGTGATGTAATAGAGAAACGGCCCATGATACATGGGATCATACTGATACACTCCTTTGGTCAGGAGTTCATAACTAAACCAGGCATGGATAGCCTCATCATGATGGAGTAATTTAAGATTCGGCAGGATCACCCGGAGGAGAAATCCTGCAAGAAAAATGATCCCGAAGATCTGTGCACCAGAACATTGTGCATATCGTTCCCGTAATACCTGAATATTCATTGTTATTCTGCCTCGGAAGGTATACCGTACAGTTCCATAGAACAGGTATGTTTGTATGAAAAAAATGCGTCCAGTAGATATTTACATCTGTTCCCTGTTCGTCCAATAAATAGGAAAAGAAAGGTATCCTCCTGAAGAGGTACTGTGGACGATATTGGGATTATTGCGGCTTATTATGAAAAGCCACCCATATTTGTCTCAGCTTTCAAGGACAATCTCAATACCGATGTCCTTTGGTACCTGGGTACGCATGAGCTGACGAAGAGCACGCTCATCAGCATCAAGATCAATGAGACGCTTATGAACCCGCATCTGCCAGCGGTCCCAGGTAGCTGTCCCTTCCCCATCCGGACTTTTTCTGATGGGTACTACAAGCTTTCTGGTAGGAAGGGGAATAGGACCGGCCAGATTGACACCGGTCCGCTCAGCGATCTCTTTAATCTTTTCGCACACTTCTTCTACTTTCTGATAGTCGGTTCCGGTGAGTCGGATTCTGGCCTTCTGCATGATAACACCGAATTCTATCAGCGCATCTGCTTCTTGACTACGTCGATACACATTCCGGCAGCAATGGTCTGACCCATATCACGGATTGCAAACCGTCCAAGCTGCGGGAATTCCTTGGCGTTTTCAAGACAGAGCGGCTTGGTCGGGTGGCACTTGATGATTGCTGCATCTCCGGCCTTCAGGAAGGTCGGGTTCTCTTCAAGGGTCTGACCAGTACGTGGGTCAAGCTTCTTGACGAGTTCAGTGAATGTACAGGCGGTCTGTGCAGTGTGACAGTGGAATACCGGAGTATATCCGACGGTGATTGCACTTGGGTGCTGGAGCACGACGATCTGTGCGGTGAATTCCTCTGCGACTGCCGGCGGGTTGTCAGATGCCCCACAGACGTCACCACGGCGGACATCGTCCTTACCGATACCACGGACGTTGAACCCGATGTTGTCACCAGGTACTGCCTGTGGGATTTCTTCGTGGTGCATCTCAATGGACTTGACTTCTCCAGACTTGTTTGCAGGCATGAAGGTAACGTTCATACCTTTCTTGAGGATACCGGTTTCAACACGGCCGACCGGAACAGTTCCGATACCTGAGATGGAGTATGCATCCTGAATCGGGACACGGAGCGGCTTTTCGGTTGGCTTGTCCGGAACTTCGAGCTCATCGAGGAGTCCGAAGAGTGTCTTCCCCTTGTACCAGGGCATCTTGTCAGAGTTCTTGGTGATGTTGTCACCTTCGAATGCACTGATTGGGATGAACTTGACGGTGTCAGGGTTGGTTCCGACCATTTTCAGGAGGGCACCGACATCAGACTTGACCTGGTTGAAGCGTGCTTCGTCATAGTTGGATGCATCCATCTTGTTGACTGCAACGATAAGCTGCTTGATACCGAGGGTCTTGGACAGGAAGACGTGCTCCTTGGTCTGTTCCATGACACCATCAGGTGCTGCAACGACGATGACTGCCGCGTCTGCCTGTGAGGCACCGGTGATCATGTTTTTGACAAAGTCTCTGTGTCCTGGACAGTCCACGACAGTGAAGTAGTACTTGTCGGTGTCGAAACGCTTGTGTGCAATATCAATAGTGATACCACGCTCACGCTCTTCCTTCAGGTTGTCCATAACCCAGGCAAAAGCGAATGAACCCTTACCCTTTGATTCTGCTTCCTTCTTGTACTGTTCAATGATGTGTGCCGGAACGGCTCCGGCTTCGTACATCAGTCTGCCGACGGTAGTTGACTTACCATGGTCGATGTGACCAATAACAGCGAGGTTAATGTGGGGCTTTTCAGTTGCCATATATACAAATCCTCCAATACCTCCGCACGATATCAGAACTGCAAAGCACAGCCCGGTTATGCGAGTATTACATATTTGATAGAAGTCCTTTTAATATTTTTCACTATGGATCTCATAGAGAATGAACGCCTGAAATTCTGTTATGAGGTGGGAAACGAAGTGGTTAATAGGTTTTCAGGGGAATGATCAGATTACGAATGAAGTCTATTCCGATTATCAGGGAACCAGGTTCTGACCGGGCTTATGTCGAATGCGCCTCTGGAAAACTGCCAGTGCACACAAGGTGCTCATATTGCCTGAATTGTAAAGGGATTCAGGTTGGGGCGCGGGTTATGCCTTCTCCTTACGAGACCGCGTATTCCCAGATAAAAGGTGGTTCAGTTCCGCCTGAGATCCTGATGGAAGCTGCGATGCAGTTCAATAGCCTGGTACGGGACGGGTCTGCCGTGGCATGTGATGATGAAAAGGGACAAGGATATACTCCCCGATTCAAATCACGACTCTGATAGTCATACAGGAGATTTTTGGGGGTATCGGAGGGGTCTTAGAAAAGGGTGATGACAAGTAGTGTCAGAAGAGCGCAGCGGCTTATCTCTCCGGTGGCACCGGTCACATCTCCGTTGACTCCCCCAAATAACCGGTCGGCAAGATATCTCATACAAAAGGGGAGCAGGATCAGTCCAATCCCGGCAGCTCCCTTTGCCTCCCAGGAGAGGGGGAGCAGAAAAGCAGGAATCAGAAGCAGCGTTGCCGGGATGACAAACCAGATTTTTGCTCTCTCATGAAGGGTTGCATGAAGTCCCTCATGGAATGGTCTTCCGAATATTGTCAGCATCGCCATACTCCATTTCCCCCCCGTTTCTGCGAAGATGAGTGCTGATGCAGCAGTCAGAACATCCGGGAATGAACTGAGCGAGGCGATGGCCAGGAAAGTTACCATCATCCCAAGAGCCAGGGCTCCGGTTCCGGTCTGCCGATCTGTCAGTGCCCGAATCCTCTTCTCCTGGGATCCATGTGCCATGAGTCCGTCTCCAAAGTCCAAAAGCCCGTCCAGATGATTGGCACCTGATATCAGCAGCACCAATCCGATTGCCATTACTGCCAGAACAAGTGATGGAGCCGGGAGCAGGAGGATTATGAGCGCTCCTATTCCGCCCGTGATATATCCGGCCAGGGGGTAGAGCCAGGTATTACATGCGAATGCTTCGAAGGGGGCGGTTTTTCCAAGGGGAAGGACGGTGGTGAACTGGAGCAGTGCACGGATAGCCTCAAACATGACTACTCAGATCGTTTGGATCCCTTCTGATAAGGGCGTATGGGAGGGAGCGAGAGTTTGATGGTGGATTCAGAGTAACGGATGTGGATGGTTTTTCTCTCCCGTCCACATTCGATAACACCAAAAAGGCCCTTGTTCATTGGCATACTGGCAAATACGATGCTTTCAACCCTCCCCGGATTATCTGGGGCAGGTCCGAATCCGATGGGCTCTCTTCTTGTACCGGTTCTTGATGCCGAACTCATCTGGCAGGGGATCATAACAAGTACAGATGCGACTCCGAACACACCAACCGGATGTCCGACCCCTGCTTCAATAACCAGGGCTGTTCTTGACCGCATCGGGGTTTCCCCCCTGTTTGTAAATGCCGGCCTTGTTCACCGCCCTACCGTGCCGGTTTTGGATCTTCTTGGGCAGGCAGGCGGTGATCCCCGTGACGGTCCGGCAGTCCCTGATGCAGAACGGCTGTATAATGAGGGGGTTCGTATCGGGAAACTTCTGTCAGCCCATGATCTGCTTGTTGTTGGTGAATGTGTCCCTGGTGGGACCACGACCGCTCTGTGCGTTCTTCGAAGCCTTGGGTATGATGCAAAGGTGAGCAGCGCGTCAGTTACCAGTCCTGACTCGATGAAAGAGGAGATATATGCTGCGGTAACCCGGCGTGTTGGCAGATCAATGACTGATCCCATAGATATCGTCCGGGAAACGGGTGATCCGATGATGGCTGTTGCAGCAGGACTTGCGGATGGTTTTCCCGGAACTTTGATTCTTGCAGGCGGGACACAGATGCTGGCCGTAGCGGCTGTCATTAAGGCTCTTGGAAAACCTCTCCCTGAGGTTGTCACGACGGTATATGTCAGGGATGATCGTGCAGCAAGTTGCGATAAAACAGCACAGGATATCGGAGTTCCGATTACCTATGTTGATCCCGGTTTTGGTGAGATTGGACACTCCGGTCTTGTCCGGTATTGCATCGGAGAAGTAAAGGAAGGTATGGGATGTGGCGGAGCAATGATGCTTGCAGCCCTGCTCGGCTATAGTCCGGAGGAGATTGTCCGCTCGATCATCTCCTTTGTTTCAGGCTACAGTCCCTGAATGCATATCTACTGAAGGGTCTAATAGATAGGGCAGATGCTCCCTTTATATGTGGTCAATAATCATGGTCAGTTTAATCATCTAATCCTGAGAGCCCTTCGGGATCTTGATATTGATGCAAAACTGATACCAAATACCACCCCTGTCAGCGAGGTTTGTGAAGGTTGCCAGGGAATTATCCTTGGCGGAGGGCCTGATATCTCCCGCGCCGGATTGTCCCATGAATATGTTCGTCTCGGAAAACCGGTGCTTGGCATCTGTCTTGGTCTGCATGTGATAGCGCAGGAGTTTGGCGGGACGGTGCAGTCCGGACAAAAGGGTGGATATGGAGCTGTTGAAGTTACCATCACCGACCATGATGGAATTCTGCAGGGATACCCGGAGACGATGCAGGTATGGGCATCCCATGCAGATGAGGTCGTCACCCTTCCTGGTGATTTTGACCGGCTTGCAACATCTTCAATATGCGGTAATGAAGCCATCGCACATAAACAGCTGCCAATATTTGGTATCCAGTGGCATCCGGAGGTAAGTCATACCTTTGAAGGATACCGGGTCTTTGAGAATTTCTTTTCCATATGCACAGGTCAGAACGAAGGATGACCTCTTCACCTTCACTGGTTGCACAGATCCGTGGGTCGGGGTTTTCCTGCCGGCGGTGTGGTTCCTGTTGCCGGGAGACTGAACCAGGTTCAAATCTGGTCATGGTCGGGCAGGAAGAGATCACCCGGATCATGAAAGGAACCAGTCTTTCATTTGAAGAGATTGCAGAGCCATACCCTGACCGGATTCGTGAAAGGGATCGCGACTATACCTTTGGATGGGTACTTCGCCGGATTGGGGACCGGTGCAGGTTTCTTGACGGATCAACCTGTCAGATATATGAAACCCGACCCTGGATATGCCGCACTTATCCGTTTATGCTTGATGAGAACGGGCTTTCCGTTCATCCGTGTGAAGGGACAGATCAGGAATTTGAAACACCCGATGCGGTGGATATCGCCTTTGATCTCTGCAGACGATATGCATACGAACAGGAACAGGATGAGAAAATCCGAATGATAATACAGTCAGAAACTATTCCGGCAGGAAGGCCGGTTGTGATTGATGCAGAAGGAATACAGGACTATCATGGGTGAAATCCATATAATCGGGACGGCACATGTCTCGCAACACAGTGTCGATGAAGTACAGCAGGCGATTGATGAATGGCAGCCGGATGTCGTTGCCATTGAACTTGATCAGGGACGATATCTGGCCCTGAAACAGCAGCAGAAAAACCCGGAGATAGAAGACATTCTTCAGGCTAAAAACTTCACCCAGCTCCTGGTTCAGTGGATATTAGCCTACATCCAGCGCAGAATCGGTATGGATGTCGGGGTTGAGCCTGGGGCCGAGATGAAGGCTGCGATAAACGCTGCAGAAGAGAGACAGGTAAAACTTGCCCTCATCGATCGGGATATCCGGGTGACACTGCACCGGTTCTGGGCCTCAATGTCCTTATTTGAAAAATTCAAGATGTTTTATGCTCTTATCGGATCAATAGCCGTTGCAGATAAGACCGGGGATCTCATCGACATTGAGGAACTGAAGAAGGAGAATGTGGTAGAGGCTGCCATGGCGGAGTTTTACAAATATTCTCCCCGTGGTGCCATGGCCCTGATTGGTGAGCGGGATGCATACATGTCTCACCATCTTATCAGGCTGGGATCAACAAATGAGCGGGTTTTAGCCGTTGTCGGTGCAGGACACCGGAAGGGGATTGAGCAGTACCTGCAAAACCCGGAAACTCTTCCTCCCATCGACAGTCTTGTGTCACAGATGAAATCCCGCCCGTGGGGCCTTATATTTGGTATAGTTGTGACTGCCATATTTGGCCTCCTGCTTCTGGCGATAATCTTTTCAGGCGTCGGAACAGAGGTGCTTCTCCAGGCCCTTGTATACTGGGTCCTGATTCATGGTGTTCTGACCTTCGTATTCACTCTGCTTGCAGGGGGTCACCCGATATCCGGTCTGGTGGGGTTTGTGGTAAGCCCCTTGTCATCCCTTCATCCTCTTATCGCAGCTGGATGGTTTTCAGCGATTGCAGAAGCAAAGATCAGAAAACCACGGGGTTCTGATATCAAAAAGATCATGGAAGCCGAATCAATCATGGAGATGCGAAACATTCCGCTCTTTAAGGTAGTCCTTGTTGCAGCACTTGCAAATGTCGGGTCGAGCATCGGAACCTTCGCATATTTCATATTCATCTTCCCCATTCTGGGTATTGATCCAAATGTGATCCTTGGGGACGGTTTTGCGAATATGTGGGCGGCAATCACCAGTCTGTTCGGACAATAGGATCATCGGATTTCGGCGGAAATAATGGAAAATTTTTCAGACCTGATGGAGAACGAAGAGGCCTTCAGGTTTTTCTTAGAGGTATATGCGGATCTTCCCCGTCAGGGCCCGGGCGATGACCGGATCACCCGGCATACCTTCGGTCTTCTTACCGATCTTCCTGCCCGACCGGTGACCATTGATATGGGATGTGGAAGCGGGGCTCAGACGCTGGAACTTGCCAGGGCCGGATGTCAGATAACTGCAGTTGATCTGCACCAGATATTTCTGGACCGTCTCATCCAGAGGATGAAGAAGATCAATCCTGAACCCCTCATTACTCCCGTCTGTACCGGAATGGAATCATACTCGCCACCGGCTCTTGTTGACTTGATCTGGAGTGAAGGAGCGGTATATAACATAGGATTTGAAAACGGCCTCTCTCTTTGGAAAAATCATCTGAAAAAGGGGGGATTTCTGGTTGTCTCTGAGATGACCTGGTTGACTCACAATCCCCCGGCTCCTGTCAGGGAGTTCTGGGACCGGGAGTACCCGTCCATGCAGACGGTTTTGGATAATCAGAAATGCATCGAAAAGGTAGGGTACCGCTGGATAGGCTCTTTTCTTCTCCCTGAATCAGCATGGGATGCCTTTTACGCTCCGCAAAAAGAAAGGATTGCCCGTATTCGCATGGACGGGTCCCGTTCACCACTACAGGAAGCGGTTTTGGCAATAATAGAAGATGAAATACGGATATTTGAGGAATATCGGGGTATGTACGGGTACGTCTTTTACCTCATGCAGCGGGTGGCATGAGAATCGGTGCCCTGCTCTCCGGAGGGAAGGATTCCCTGTATGCTGCATGGCGAATGATTCAGACCGGACATGAGATCGCGTGTTTTATCACGATACAATCACGCAATCCCGAGAGTTACATGTTCCATACTCCCAATATCGGGCTTACCAGGCTTCAGGCAGAGGCTGCTGGCATTCCGCTCATTGTTCAGGAGACCGACGGCCTTGAAGAGAAGGAACTCGACGATCTCACAGCAGCGATTCAGCGGGGAGCCTGTGCGTATGGTCTTGAGGGCATAGTGACTGGGGCAATCCAGTCAGTATACCAGGCATCCCGGATCGAACGGATCTGCCACCTGGAGAGCCTCTGGTGCTTCTCCCCTCTCTGGCTGTGTGATCAGGAGCAGTATCTCTCCTCTCTCATTGCAGACGGATTTGAAGTGATTATTGCCGGGGTGTTTGCTGAACCCCTTGATGAAAGCTGGCTTGGAATACCTCTTGATCTCTCTTTTCTTGAGCGAATGAAGAAGATAACCAAAAAGTATCATGTCTCACTTGCCGGGGAGGGAGGGGAGTATGAGAGTTTTGTCTGCAATGCCCCGTTTTTTACAAAGAAGATCACCATCATGGATGCAAAAACCTGGTTTCTCCATGGGGCCGGAGGGTACGTGATAACGAGGGCAGAACTGGTCTGATCATGATACTCATTCTCGATAGTACAAACCCGGATCTCCCGGTTCTTATTGATGAATTTGTATCTCCGATCTCCCGCATTGTGCACCGGTTCGGTCATGAGACTCATAGTGCCAGGATTGAATCGGCAACGATCCACCCTTCCTGCACCGGGATTATCATATGTGGGACCGCTCTTGCTGATACCTGGTACAGGAAACACCACCTGATGCCACTCCTGAACGGATGGACCTGCCCAGTATTAGGTATCTGCGCCGGGATGCAGATGCTCCTCTCAGAGACCGGGGGAGAGATAGTGCCTTGTACCGAGATCGGAATGACTCCTATTTATCTTACAGAAATGGGGAGGAAAGATATTCTGATGAATGGAAAAGAGGAGTTTTCAGGATATGCCCTCCACCAGTATACTGCAACCCTTTCCTCAGTATGGATTCCTCTTGCTGTTTCTGATTCCACGGTTCAGGTGGTAAAACATAGCACACATCCCTGGTATGGAGTGCTCTTCCATCCGGAAGTCCGGAATGAATGGATTATTGAGCGGTTTGTCACCCTGTCAGTCTCTTCTCATTAAAGACCGGACTCATCCGGGAGGGGGATATCATATGAAATCAGGTTCAATCAGATACTGGTTTCATGTTTCACCAATCATATGTAATCCCCCTGATGGACCTTCACGGGGATTTTTTATCTTCACGCTCTTGTATTCTTATCAGGACTGACGGTCAGGTTCTGCAGGGGCCGCAAGGATTCATCTTTTCAGAAATCCCCTATGAATTAAAGGGAAAGATTCACAGCAGGATACCTCTTGGGAATTATAATGACCAAACCTGGGTAGCTCTTGGTATACGGGCAGACAGAGTTCCCGAAGGTTATACCGCCCATACCCTCCGCGAGATTGCAGGGCATACCTTGGGTAATCTGCCCGGTCTTTTTTGTCGTGGGGTACAGTTGATCCGCTTTGATCTCCTCACCCGGTTTTGCGGGTTTTGCGGCAGCAGGACATCCATGAAACATGATGAGATAGCAAAAGTCTGCTCTTCGTGTGGGAAGACGGTGTTTCCCCGCCTCTCACCTGCCGTCATCGTCCGTATTACCAATGGAGACAACATACTTCTCTCCCGGTCTCCTCATTTTCCTCCCGGGATGTATAGTGTTCAGGCAGGGTTTGTTGAACCTGGAGAATCGCTTGAAGCAGCAGTGCACCGGGAGGTCAGGGAAGAGGTCGGGATAGAGGTTACTGATATCAGGTATTTTGGTTCACAGCCCTGGCCTTTTCCTGATTCACTGATGATCGGGTTTACTGCCCGGTATGTCGGAGGTGAGATTGTGTCTGACGAGAAGGAGATAGAAGATGCCGGATGGTTTACACGATCAACGATGCCGCACCTTCCGGGGCATGACAGTATCGCATATGGATTAATTCACGACTGGCTGTCATCAGGAAATTAATCCTCTTCCCACCGGTGGGAGAGGTTCTCACTTGCCGAAATGACATAATGAGGGACTTCAGAGATGATGACCAGCAATATCCGGTGTGAACAGTACGGACAACTTCCGGTCCTGAGCGATTTCATCTCCATCATCTCTTCCGAACTGAGTGACCGGTAATCGACGATCTCTCCTGATGTATGAGGAAGATTCATAAGGACTGCCGGGCTGAACTGGTGATGACATCGCTGGCAGAATCCCCAAAGGCCGTACTGAATAATGATCCTGGTAATGCCCTGCTCATCAAGTTCATGAATGACCGGATGGTTCCAGTAAAAAAGCGGGAACTTACGTATTGCCACGGGAAGCCCTGCATAAACCTTTAACTTTGGAACCTCTGAACGGGTCTGATACCCGCCGGGTACGTGCAGGACGTCCTGGCAATGCATACACATCGTCTCTCCTCCCAGGATGGGGTCCAGTTCATAGAGGTCTACGGTATTTAATTCACTACAGATGGGACAGGGAAAAACGATGGAATTCTGAACGAATTTAACATCACTGGTCGTTTTATTCAGAGGAATCTTTACTTTTTTCACCGGGGGGCAGGTAGGGTCAGGTTTTGAGATTGTTCTTTCAGGTTTCTCTGTAATCTGCTTTTTTTCTGAGCAGGTAGTCTGCGCATCAGCATCAGATTTTTTTCTGTTCCAAAACCCCATAATCCCCATCGTCCTGATATCTCTTGTTGATACTGGTACGAGAGAAGGTAAGAACGTATCTTTTCGGATGCCAAAACGCGACTTTGTTATAGTTTCGTGAAAAAACGAAAGAAACATGGTTAATAATATCGGGCGGGGCCGGTGGGTGCCCTGATGGGATGCTGTCAGGGGGGATGTGAATGATGATTATGCCCGATGAAATGGTATACAGAATGCCGGGGGGTTTTCCGGTTCTACCTACTGCTGTCTGGTGGGGTTGATGTGTCTGGTAGGTGATCCATGTGTGCAGACCGGATGGCACCAGTGGTACCGATCCGTTGCAACAGTTGTAATGGCATACCGGTGAAATCACCGGTGGATCATATTTTCCGGAATCCAGCTCTGTATATCATGCGGATGGGCTATAGCGGATGTAACCGGCCCCTACCCGCGAGGCACCGCTCCGGGGGATCCGTCACGAGTACCTCTGATCCAAAGGGTCATCGGTTGTACAATTAAAGTTTACTTCTTGAATTCGTGAAATAAAAATCATTCAATAAATTTCAGGGAGAAATTGTTCCCTGTTCTGACCTCATAAGAAAATCAGATCACCCTGAACTCCCTGCATCGGTGAGTCATGATAAAACAGATGATATCGTCAGGTTAAATCGAATTTCAGAGTGACTTGGCCCATTAATAAAAATTGAATGAGTATTTCCGGTCTATTCCGAATCTCATATTTTCGCAGGTGGATCATGACAATGGCTGCTTTAACCTGAATAGGCAGAAGTGCGTGCCACATGAAGGCCATTATGTAGTCATATTCTGGTTTCAGGTCTGTTAGTTCGATTTTTGGTCTCACTCTTTCATTGAAAATATCCTTTAATGTCCCGAGATCTTCTCTTGTCAGGGGATGGATGGGTGTCACCCACATGGATCCTATGACACTCTCCTCCTCACGGGTTTTGGTGAAAACGAATATTTAGATACCATATTGGTATATGACATCAAGATCAGTGTATGGTACGATATTCCATCATGATTCTTGTTCTGTTTGCAGGGGTACTCCTGGCCGGATGTGTTCAGCAGGCTCCGGTCACTCCGATCAGTCAGGTTGTACCTGAAGTTGC
>NZ_JAIWNS010000269.1 GCF_020216685.1 Methanospirillum hungatei
GTCTGATATCCGCAGTATTTTCTCTGACATCTGCTGGTAAAATTCCTTCTATCCCTTCAAGAAGAAGTACCGGAGTGAGTACTGCAAATAATATGAAAACAACCAGAATTATTATTGGAATGGTAATAAGTCTCATAGTATCCGTGCATATTCACGATAAGGTCCCTGTAATGTACACAAAATATTTCAAATCTGGTTCGATCCAAAACCTCATCATATTTCTGCTCCTCAACATATAAATGCGGCTTGTCTGCTCTATATTCCAGAGAGCCTCTCTTTCCAAAAACATACGAAAAAATCTATGTATCGGTAGTCTTATAGGCACGGTAAACAGATCAGAAGCTAGCAAAATGGGTGCTGTTGTTATGGGGTATTATCGAATGCAGGGGGATGAGATATGAGAACTGGAGAACATCTTAAAAAAGAAGTAATTGTACTATCAATGCTCATTGGAGCTTGTGTATGTATTCTGTTCTCATCGCCCGTCTTCTCAGATCAGGTTATTACTATCGAAGATACAGGAAATTCTTTTCCAGTATATGACTCTGTTCAGTACCAGATTCAGGATACCATACAAAAGGAAGGGACGGAAGGGAGGAGACTTTTCATCTCCCGCCCATTTGGATATCTTGAATGCACAGAAGACAGTCAGGTTAATCTTTCCATCCGGAAGACATACATCGACAGGGTGGCCAGAGATAAAGCCTATATAAAAGGTGAAATTCGAAATCTTGATGATAAAACTATTGATATCATCGTAATCACCTTTAACCTGTTTAATGCTGACGGAGATCAGATAGGCAATGCCTATGCAACGATTGATTACCTGGAGCCGAAGAAGACATGGAAATTTACTACAGATCCAATAACCCGTTCAGATTTTAAATTTGAGCGATATGGATCAGTCTTTACCGGCGTGTACGATTAATAAAGGAGATCAGAGGTAAAGGGTACGTAATTTTTTACTAACCCTTTCCACCTGTTCCACCGATGTACCGATATATGATTCCGGATTGAGGAGTTTCTCAATTTCAGGTCCGGGGATATATTTTGTCACTTCAGGAGTCCCGGTGAGGAGCACTGATAATGGTTTTTGTAAGGCCAGTGCCTCCATACTCTTTTCCCTGATAATCTCATGGGCTTCCTGGCGTCCCATCCCTTTCTTTGTCAGTTCAATCATAACCGATTCGGCCATATTAATTCCATGCAGCATGCCAAGGTTCTGTTTTATCCGATCTTCCTTCAGGTTCAGACCTTCCAGAACAGAAGTCATGATCTTTAGGATGTGGTCGGTGAGGATGGTTGCCTCAGGGAATAAGATCCGTTCCGGAGAAGAGTTGGTTAAATCGCGCTCGTCCCAGAGGGTATTATTCTGAAATGCCGGCTCTACTGATGACCGTATTATCCGGGCAAGACCACATACCTGCTCACTTTTTATGGGATTTCTCTTATGAGGCATGGTAGATGATCCGACCTGCTTTGCACCAAAGGCCTCTTCAACTTCTCCGATCTCCGTTCTCTGCAGGGATCGGATCTCAACACCGATTTTATCCAGAGTTGTGGCCAGATTAGCAAGGAAACAGAAATATTCTGCATACCGGTCACGCTGGATAATCTGGTTTGAAACATCAACCGATGATATGTTCAGGTATTTCATCATCTGCTCCTGTATCTCCATCCCCTTCTCACCAAGAGCTGCCTGCGTCCCCACTGCACCGGTGAGTTGCCCGACGCAGACCCTGGGTCTCATTTGTGATAATCGTTCAATATGGCGTCCTATTTCACTTGCCCATATAGCAAAACGAAGTCCATATGTGGTAGGAACACCATGCTGACCATGCGTCCTTCCAATACAGACCAGATGGCGTGTCTTTTCTGCCCGGTCAAGAAGAACTGAGAGAATCTTTTTTAATTTGGTTTCAAGTATGTCCAGTGCATCACGGAGTTGAAGACCGGTAGCGGTGTCAAGAATATCATTTGAGGTTGCTCCATAGTGGATCCATCTTCCTGCCTGACCGCATACTTCTGAAACTGCCCTGACTACTGCCATCATGTCATGGTGAATCTCTTCTTCAATCTCTTTTGACCGTTCCAGGGATGCACCGCGTGCTTTCTCTGCAATTATCTCTGCATCTTCCCGGGGTATCATACCCAGTATTCCTTCTGCATGGGCAAGGGCGATCTCAGCTTCAATGATGCATCGGAACCGGTGTTCCTCACTAAAGACCTGTTTCATCTCAGGGGTTCCATATCTGAATTCTATCGGATGGATAGCCATTGTGTACCTGTTGGACTCCATGCTAGTTAACCATATGAATCCTGAGGATGGGATATGAAAAATAAGGGATCTTATATAGACTGAAATCTCTCAGGTGATGATATGATAACTGACAGGGAACGGGCAGCTTTTGAAGCAGGAATAAAACTTGGTGCTTTATACCACCAATGGGTAGGCGTTCCGGTATCCCGAGAGTCCGCATCATCATTAGAGAAAGCAATAGAAAATGCGCACATTCAACAACCTTATATGACCGATATTGCAGTGCGCCTTGATAGGGAACTTATGATACCGAACTCATTCGGATATAGTGAATTATCTGGTCTCATGCTGGATGTGGAACTGACTGTACGGGTCAATGAAGCATCATGTCATGCCTGTATTGCTCGTGAAGGTGAATACCCCATGATGAGAATTGAGTGGATGGATGAAGACACCGAAGTATCCAATCCTTGATGATCATATCCACATCGATCCCAGAAACGGGAAAGGGATAGAGGCAGTGAAGGAGTTCAAACGAGCAGGAGGGACTCACATATGTCTGGTAACAAAGCCATCCTGGTCTTTAGGTATTCATCCGGTCCGGGGAGAAGACTTCAGGGGCGTCTATGATGAAACGCTCCAGATAGCAGACCAGATCCAGGAGCAGACCGGTATAGTTGTTTTCCCTGTGCTGGGATGTCACCCTGCAGAGATTACGGTCATGGCTGAACGGATGAGTGTTGCACAAGCGGCTGAGATCATGAAAGATGGTCTTACCATCGCTGCACAATATGTAACTGAAGGAAAAGCTATCGGACTGAAAAGCGGACGCCCACATTATGAGACAAGTGAAGAGATTACCGCTCTTTCAAATGAGATAGTATCACATGCATTCTCACTTGCGGCAGATGCCGGATGTTCCATACAGATCCATGCAGAGTCAGGCCCGTGTGCAGATATGATAGATATGGCAACTTCAGAGGGTATGAATCCTGCCCGCGTCATCAAACATTTCGGGACACCGGATACTCCGCTTATGCCCTCTCTTGTTGCAAAGCATGAAGAGATCCCGAATTTGTGCCGGATGAAACGGGAATTTACCATGGAAAGCGATTACATGGATGAGAACAGCCGGCCGGGTGCCGTCATCGGTCCAAAATCAGTGCCTCGTTTTACCCTTCGGATGCTGGAGCAGGGAAGTATTACAGAAGAAGACCTGTACCGGATACATATGCATACACCCCGGAAGGTCTATGGGATTGAGATCGAACTCTGATTTACCTGAAAGGTTTTTCTCGTACAGGGGCACGATAATATCAGGATGTTACTTCGAATTCACCGGTCGGCAGACGACAAGGAAGTAATCGGATTATGTGACCGGGAACTAATCGGCAGAACCTTTTCAGAAGGGGAGATCTCCATCTCAATCAATGAAGCCTTCTTTGGCAACCAGCCTGCTTCTGAAGAAGAGGTTATCCGCGTTTTGATGACCGGTGATAATATCACGATCTTTGGAAAACGGTGCGTTGATCTTGCGGTATCTCAAGGGATCCTGGAACCGGATTCATGCCGCCTTATAAGCGGCATCCCGTACACGACTATCATACGAATATAAAAAGCGATTTACATGGACTTACAAGAGGCAATCTGTCCGAAATGTGGTGGCCCGTCACCAACAGGGGATATCTGCGGGAAATGCCGCGCATCAGATATTGAATGGTTTACCTGTGACGGCCGTGTCCGACTGGTACGTTGCCCGAATTGTAACTCTATGCGGGATAATAACGGTTGGAATGATTGTGAGCGATCACGTGAAGATCTTGAATATGAGGCTGCTATTTCAGCTATTCATCTCTTTCAGGATATTCAGAAACCTGAGATCTCTATAAAACTGGAAGAAAACAGCAAAAACAGAACTTTTGCACATATCTCCATAACCGGTTTATTATATAATGAACCCCGTGAGGGAGCCTGCACGGTAGAGATACTCTGGCAATTTGACTCCTGTGACCGATGCAGCAGATATCACGGTAATTACTGGCAGGGGGTTGTGCAGCTCCGGGCTGATGGCAGAAAGGCTACCCCTGAAGAACAGGAACGTGCCAAACGGATAGCCTACCAGGCAGAAGAAGAGTTACAACTCCAGGGAGATCGGTTATCTTTTGTTA
>NZ_JAIWNS010000270.1 GCF_020216685.1 Methanospirillum hungatei
ATCTAATAGAACAGAAAATACATATCCCCCGTACTCAATCGTGTCCGGAAGTTTATATTCAAGGGTTATTGTCTGCTCCTGTCCGGCCATGAGTGCCGGGAATGTGCTGATTACCGGAAGCAGAAGAAAATCCCCAAGATACCCACTCACATTCACCATACCGCCGGATGTGTCATTCATACCGGTATTTTTTACTCCCAGTGATGGATGCAACACTCCTCCCCGAAATGTTGTGCTCTCATAAACCGGTACATCAACAAATCTGACCAGATAATCAGGACCATCGCCGGCAGAAACAGACACCGCGGGATCATCATGTGTCATTGAATCTTCCGGCTTTATCACATCTGCCGCTCCATAGCCTGAAAAAAACAGGATAAAAAGCATAAAAATGAGAAAGCAGGGATTTCGGATCATCATATCATACAGGTATATCGTCACCGGTCAACAAATTGCCTGTATCAATACAGGTAATCACAGGCATAGGGCATTGGCCAGTCAAACATCTCCATGTAATAGGGGTTGGTTAGAACCAGAAGATGCATATCATCCGATGCAGTCAGGTTCATCACAGCACCGGGTGCCGCATAGATGATGTCATTCCTGCTCACCGGATACTCTATGCATCCCACCGATATATTCCCTGAACCGGAGAGGACAGTAATCAGCTGGTACCTTCCATCAATATAGTGATCCGGAATACCTGAGCCGGCATCAATTCTTGCGGTCCCGAGATCGTAGGGAATTTCGTATGGACCTTCACGGGGATGGACAAGTCGTGAGAACAGGAAAGTTCTGTTTGTACCAGAATCCCCAAGTTCCAAGGGTGAAACCATATCCTCCGAGAGGACCTTTGTCTGATTCAAGGGTTCCTGATGATTGAAGATGTCTTGTATCGATGCAAGCTTATGTGATGTATCCATCTCACCACCAGCTGTTGTCCAGTCGATCACCGAAAAGAACTGAAGGGTATCATTTGCTGCATTTTCAAACCTCCGAATGGTCTGTGGCGGGATGTATACTGCCTGACCTTGTTCGGCCAGAACCTCTTCATCATTAACGGTCAGCCGGAGTGAACCGTCTGTAATATAAATGACCTCCGGAACCGGAAGGATGGCATCAGGTGAGAGAATGCCTCCGTCCTCTGATGTGAATACCTGCACAGATAAGTTTGATCCAAGAGATAACCCTTCCATCCGATCAAGACGTGAGACCACATCGAATGTGGTGATATACTCATCATACCTGACCTCATCCCATGTATCACTCGAGATAAGAATCCCTTCTGACCCCTCCCATGTCTCCCCGGCGCAACTGATACCGGAAAAAGAGGCGATGAGCAGAAGTTGCATTAGTATTGCTCTGAAAAGAACTGACCATGCAGACATACCATCACCGTTATCCGCGAAATATTATCATGATTTTTATCCATTGCAACTGGGAAGGCAGAGAAGGGGGAAAAGCCCCTTATCACATCCAGTACAGGGGATTGAGAACTTTGGTAAAAGAGGCTATCAGCCCCAAAAGCAGAACCAGAAATAGCACGAAGAGGATTATAGGCACCACAACAACCATAATCGAACGAAGATAGGAAAGGCCGGCACACTCTTTCAGTCCATGAACAGTTATAAATAGTGACCATAGAATCCCGATGATACCGGCAACTGGAATCCAGCCGATGAAAAATGCCGGGGTTGCTGCATACATGAGGACTGAATTCTCAAAGGGGCATCTTCTCATTCTATCAGAACCAATCTCTGGTGCTGACTTATGTCAGATATCGGAGACAAAAAATGCGAAAAAATCAGGTATTATGTTCAATCATCTCTCTGCTTCTTCTCCTCATGGTCTGCATCCCTGGCGGGGTGCTGGCAGAAGAACCAGATGAAATAATCTCTGAACCCGAAGGAACACAAACCCCGGTACCATCCGAACCGATTCTCGGTTTGATCTACAATGGCACTGTTGATGTACAAAGCTCAATATCAGTAACTGCTGATTCCGGTGTATCATATACGATACCAGGGAACACCCCGATTGGTGTGCTAGTGACCGTGATGAACGCCGGAGCAATAGAGAAACTCTCCATTGGCGATGAACTCATGGAAAAGAAAGGTACCCTTCTTCTGTATGGAATTGGCAATCTCTCATCAGGAAACGGGAATGGCTGGTTTGTAAAAGTAAATGGAGAGCGGCTTGAAGATGTCGTCCTTGCTGAAACGATGGGTCTTTCACGGTATGCCCTGAAAGAAGGAGATGTTGTCCTGTACACGCTTGGCGATCCAAAAGGGATGGTTTCAGAATCAAAAGCATATCTGACCGTGACCATCGGGAGGGTGAACGAGGCTGAGCCTGAACCGGTGCAAGAGCCATCCGCTGGTAATTCAACTGAAGAAACGGATGAAAGTGCAGAGATTACTGATACGAACACCGATACTTATACCGGGCAATCTGACGAAGAGGAAGAACCACTTTCAGATGAGACACCAGAGGATCAAAAGCCGGAAAAGACCACGAGTGGAGGTCAGGAAGTATTATACACCGGTTCTCTGTCATTGCCATCCGGAACAATCACCATTGAAACAACCGGCGGAGATTATGACATCAATGCTGCAACTCCACTCGGAATATTACATAAACTTCTGGAAGATGACAAGATATCAGATCTGACGGTAAGCGACAAGGCAATGAAAAAGGGAGGCATTCTGATCCTGGAAGGAATAAATGATTATCAGTTTACAGGCGATAAAACCTGGTTTGTCCTGGTGAACAATGTCCTTTTAAAAGACTATCTCTATGATGAAGAAGGTCTGAATGTCTATACAATCAAGGCCGGAGATGAAGTCGGATACTACTTTGGTGAACCTTCAGAGCCTGCTTCTGCAGCGCAGGTGAAACTGGTTATTACCATCGAATAACTTTTTATAAAAAAGTAAATATGAAATATCCCGCACAATAGGAACAGGCGTTCAGCAGTATACTATACAGGATTGCATCTTTTATGCCAAGATGAAATGCCAGTTTCAGGGGATAGATCTCACAAACTACCACTCCGAATTCAAGAAGAAAGAGAGGGACGTCATGAATGAGATATAGGTAGTTTATCGTCGGATTTGTCACACAATTGATAAGCAGGATACTTACGCAGATTTTCAGATATGACTTTCTGATGAGAAGTGAGAGAACAAGACATTCACAGATAATTGTCAGAAGCAGAGCTCGAATAAAAAGGAGGATGAGATCCATACCTGAAGAGAATCAGGAGACTGCCGGGGGAACCGGTTCTTCATCACCTGACAATGGGACCTGTATCACGGTGCCATCCCTGTACCCGAATAAAGCAGCCTCTTTTTTCACATCAAAGCTGGTTTCATTCAGGGCCGTTATATTCAGGAAAACCGTGACATTTAAAACCCCCAGATCATCTTCAAAAAAGACCCCTTTTGGCAGACTGATGTTTGCGGTAAGAAATGGGAGACGTGAAAGGGACGAAGAAACCTCACTATCATGTGATTCATCGGTGAGCGCATCACCGGCATTTATAGCGGCAATAGTATCAGGATCGATATCGGCTGATGGAATGGCATGCAATACAAATCCATCCAGTTTATATCCTCCCCCAAATGTTCCATCCTGTATGATAAAAGGATACTCCCATCCCCAGATTGCACTACTGGTAAGGAAGAGATAGTCTTTGAACTCCTCGAAGTTCGAGATATCATACTGATAGAAATAGGGAGACATTCCTTCAACCGCCACATCCGCAGATGCGGTAGAGAAGAGAAGACCGGTAACCAGAATTAAGACAATCATCCGGTACATGATTATACACCAGATGTATACTCAGTCCTGGAGGACATCATCCTTCCGGTGAAAAAATTTATAAAAGGGCAGGGTGATCAATGAGGAAGACACGAATACGTTTATCTGAAATATCAGCCCGATCTCCTGCCATTATACCTGCCGATACATATGAATTGGCACTACTCTTCTCTCCCCGTTCCATGAGTGATGCAGCCTGTTTGAAATTATCGGCAAACTGGGTCATCCGGTCGATAAAGTCATAGTAGTTCAGCCTGACATAGTCCATCTTCTTTGGAAAAGTACTGCCATCATTATTATTCCGAATCAGGTGACGAAGGTCATCAACCCGTGAACTGGTAAGAGCAGGATCTTCCGCATCCCATGCACTCAGCACTTTCCTTTTTCCTTCCTGAATCAGGTCCAGTTTCGTAAGGACAAGGTCGTGAAATGCCAGGTTCGGATCTGCAGTCGCGGTAGGCAGAGGCTTTTCGGTTATGACCGGCTGAACCGGAGTGGGAGGTACAAAAGACTCATTTAC
>NZ_JAIWNS010000271.1 GCF_020216685.1 Methanospirillum hungatei
TGTAACCTTCACCGATCTGTCGAAGAATGGCCCGACAGCATGGAAATGGACCTTTGGTGACGGAAGCTCTTCAACAGAGCAGAACCCGGTATACACCTACACGGTGCCTGGAACATACGATGTCACCCTGAACTGCAGTAACAGTGCCGGTTCAGATCAGATAACAAAACCACAGTTTATCCATGCCCAGCCTGCAGTCATTGCCCCGGTTGCCAAATTCAAAGGCGAACCCCGGAACGGAACTGCTCCGCTCAGGGTAACCTTCACCGATCTCTCAGAGAATGGGCCGACCAGCTGGGAGTGGAACTTTGGTGACAGTCAGGTTTCAACCGAACAAAATCCGGTTCACGTGTATGAGAAGGCAGGAAAGTACACCGTATCACTGACGGTCAAAAACTCTGCAGGGACTGACACATTGGTTGAACAGAATTATATCATCGTCAATGAGCCGGTTCTTCCGCCATGTGCAGACTTCTCCGGTGCTCCTCGGGAAGGAAAAGCCCCGCTTACGGTGACTTTCCTTGACCTCTCAAAGAACAATCCGAAACAGTGGTACTGGAAATTCGGTGATGGAACAACCTCCGAGGAACGAAACCCGGTTCACACGTATGCCGCTGAAGGAAAATACACCGTTGAACTGACAGTCAGCAATGAAGGCGGAGCAGACACCAAGATTGCACCAGATTACATCACCGTAACTGCTCCCGGTTTCCCGCCGGATGCACAATTCAGAGGATTCCCAACCTCCGGAACCGCTCCTCTGACCGTAAGCTTTACCGATCTCTCAACCGGAGATCCGACCAAGTGGAGCTGGGAGTTTGGTGACGGATCAGTATCCAGCGATAAGCATCCGGAACACACCTACACGACTCCCGGAGAGTACTCGGTTACCCTGACGGTTGAGAATCCGTTCGGTATGTCCACCGAACTCCGTGAGAAGTATATCCGGGTGTTTGAAAAACCGGTTCCGCTCAAAGCCTCCTTTATGGGAGAGCCAACCTCCGGAAAGGAGCCCCTGACGGTTCAGTTTACTGATCTTTCAACAGGCAATCCTGAAACCTGGATGTGGAACTTTGGCGATGATCAGACCTCAACTGAGAAGAATCCGGTTCATGTCTATACCAAGGCAGGTGTCTATACCGTATTCCTGACAGTGACCAGAGGAGAGGATCGGTCCAGTGAGATCAGGTACCAGTATATTACCGTCCTTCCGGCTGGAAAACCACCGGTACCTGACTTTGTCGCATCTCCGACAACCGGATATGCCCCGCTTGATGTGCAGTTCACGGATCTTTCAACCGACAAGCCAACCGCCTGGAGATGGGACTTTGGTGATGGGCAGTCATCCTCAGAGCAACACCCGGTTCACCGGTATATGACTCCTGGTTCATACACCGTATGCCTTGAAGCATCGAATGAATTCGGCTCTGCAGCAACCTGTAAGGATAACCTGATCAAAGTGACCGAGGCACCCCTTGCTCCTGCAGAGTTCTTCGGTAGCATCACCGTTGATGGAAGTCCGGGATGTATCGGGACTATCATCGAGGCACGGGGAAGTGGTATTGATACCGGTATCTTCGGTAATCCAGTCACAACCACGATTGAAGGGGCCTACGGAACACCAGATCCGCTCACGGTCAAGGGAACAATAAAGAACGGAGAGCCAATCACCTTCTGGGTAAAACCACAGGGCAAAATGGACTTTGTCCAGGCAGAATGCTATGATGTGTACGCCGGTACAGAATGGCAGAAATCATATCCATACAAGGGTGGTTCAAAGACCCGGCTGGATCTTCGTGTCGGAGAAGCACCCATTCCGCCAATGCCGGTGCTGCCTCATGAGTTCTATGGAGAAGTAACATCGAACGGTATGCCGATGCCTGTCGGAACCATGATCCTCGTAAAGGGCGACAATGTGGTTGAAGGACACCGTGGCAATCCGCTTGCTGTCACCTCACCTGGAGTGTACGGATTTAATGAACTGAATAAACTGGTTGCACAGGGAGACCTGAAAGCAGGACAGCCGCTCACCTTCTGGGTAATCCCGGCAGGTTCCGGAGAGCCGGTCATGGCACAGGTCAGGGATGTGGATGCAAGCGGTGAATGGGCAAGTTCATATCCATACATCGAGGGAGGACTCACCAGACTTGACATCCGGATTGATGGAGGAACTCCTCCGATCCCGGTTGTTCCCATGACCATATCCGGAACAGCCCTTGTAGATGGAAAGCCCATCACCCCCGGTTCCCTGATTACCGCGGACGGGAAGAATGTCAGGGTTGGTATTGATGGAAACCCGGTCTCTGTTGGAAACAACGGACGGTTCGGTGATGGGAGAAAACTGACAATCCAGGGTGATATCCAGACTGGAAGTCCGATTACCTTCCTCATGTATGATGCAGCATGCGGCAATCAGTATGTGGCTGAGGTAAAAGACCCGCAGACCGGAATCTGGGTTGCCTCTATTCCATTCAAGCCAGGTGCAGATATGGAACTGGAGATAAGATCCAGTTCTATCATTCCGGCAGATAAAAAGAGTAACGAAACACCGGTAATTACTGCGTCTGTCCCTGAAGATGATCAGGTTCAGGCACAGTAAAAATTCAGATTTTCTCTCTTTTTTCTCTTTTTATTACACCATTCTCCAGATATTTCGTGATGATTCATATCATATTCCTTCAAATAGAACCATAGCATACAACGAATATGGATTGTACATCCGTGAACGAGCAAAAAGGATATATCCCTCTCATAATTGCAATATCTCTCGCAATATTCATGGCGTCCCTTGACGGGACCATAGTGAATATCGCTCTTCCTACCATATCAGAATCATTCTCACTCTCATCAAGTGCTGTCTCCTGGGTAGCGACCATCTATCTCCTGGTAATGGCCGGCTGTGTGCTGATCTTTGGTAAGATATCTGATATGATCGGGTTTAAGAGAATATTTTTAACCGGCTTTATCGTCTTTACCATCGGATCATTCTTATGCGGGTCTCTTCCTGACCTGACCGGTTCATTCCTCACTCTTATCGGTTCACGGGCATTTCAGGGTGTAGGTGGTGCTATGATAACTGCGATTGCACCGGCCATGGTTACGGCATTTATTCCGATGAGTATGAAAGGAAAAGCAATGGGTATCATCATGACCATGGCCGGACTTGCAACCGCTATAGGACCTACTGTGGGAGGATTTCTGACCCAGTATCTCTCGTGGCACTGGATATTTTTCATCAATGTTCCGGTTGGGATTATCGCATTACTGCTTGGATTATGGGTGATACCCAGGCAGCAGTCTCACCAGGCTCTGGAAGCATTTGACCGGGCCGGTGCAGGATTGATATTTGTAGGTCTCGCATTTCTGCTGTATGGGTTCTCAGAAGGGACAAATCTTGGATGGACGGATCCGGTAATTATCGGATCTCTTGGACTTGCAGCAGTGCTTCTAGGGTTATTTGTATGGAAAGAACTTCATATTCAAAACCCAATCCTGGAGATCAGGCTCTTTCAGGACAAGAATTTTCTGCTCATCAATCTGGTAATATTCCTGGTCTTTTTCAGTTTTTCAGGAGTAAATTATCTTCTTCCCTTTTACCTTGAATATGTCGGAGGGTACTCAACGTCAGAAGCCGGACTCATCCTGACTGCTCTCTCGGTTGCCATGATGGTTGCCGGCATTATCGCAGGAGTGCTGTATAATCGTCTTGGAGGGAGAATTCTCTCTATTATCGCTGCTGTAGTCCTGCTTATCGGCTATTTCCTGATCACTCATCTGCGGATTGACACCCCGACCGTCTTTGTCACAGTATGTCTGCTCTGTATCGGATTCGGACTTGGTCTCATTATTACTCCCATATCAAACATGATCATGACCTGTGCACCAAAGAAGTATCAGGGTATGGTCTCTTCACTCACCAGTCTTGAACGCTTTGCTCCGATGACTATAGGAATCGCGATTTATAATGTAATTTTTATCCAGGGGATGGCGACAATTGCATCACATTATGATATCACAAAAAATGCTCCGGTCGAAATTCAGATGAAGGTGCTGACCGCCGGATTTGATCTGGCTTTTCTGCTCTCGTTCATCCTCGGAATAGTAATTCTGGTTCTTACCGTCATGGCCCGGTATACGATGCATCCTGATTATCAGGGTGAGGATATAGATGAGATGGGTGCCGGACTGGTCTAGAAAAAAAGGTAAAAATTTAGGTAATCGGAATGGTATATACCTGTTCCTTTGCTTTTGGTTCCTTTTTCGGGATGGTAAGTTC
>NZ_JAIWNS010000060.1 GCF_020216685.1 Methanospirillum hungatei
TCCTGGACCCCGAACCATGATCCCATATGAAGGAAACATTATACTTGCCAGCCATGACCAGGTGGCAATCGATGCCATTAGTGCAAAAATCATGGGCTTTGATCCTATGCAAATACCGTTCATTAAAATGGCACATGATGAAGGGCTCGGATGTGGTGACCCGGACCAGATAAAGATCCTGGGTGATGATATTTCTCAACTCAATTTCAAATTTTTTACCGGGAAGAGTCCTGTTGTTGCAGGAGATCAACTCTTTCGAAAAGGAAAGTTATCTTTTTTTGAGCCATTGATCTTTAAAACATCTCTATTCATGTTTGCGGTCTTTGGATCAGCTTTTTATCATGATTATTTATGGTACAACCTGATTGGAAGAAGCAGGATACGGAAATTCTCTAAAACACCCTGGGGCAGACTCTTTGATCAGTATTAAACCAGCCTTACAACTCATCAGGGTGAAACAGTGGTACAAGAATCTTCTCGTTCTGACACCGCTTCTCTTTGGAAATCTTCTGTTCTCACCGGATGCTTTGTTATCAGTGATTGATGCAACCCTGGTTTTTTGTGCAGTATCTGGTATTATATATATTCTCAACGATATCAGGGATAAGGATCGGGATTCTCACCACCTGAAAAAAAAGAATAGACCACTACCATCCGGTGCGGTATCAGTAAATGAAGCATGGATTATTGCAATTATTTTTCTCATCTTTACAATAATCGCAATGATCCCAATGAATCTCCTTTTTATTGGTATTATTGGATTCTATGTGATTCAGAACCTCGCGTACACATTCTGGCTCAAGAATCTGGTTATTGTCGATGTAATTATCATCGGTGTCGGTTTTGTTCTTCGCGTTCTTGCAGGTTGTATTGCAGCAGATCTATACCTCTCTCCATGGTTATTTACGGCAACTTTTCTCATAGCGTTAATGCTTGGTTTTTCAAAACGGTATTCAGAAATGATAACCACAGAATCTGCCATAACTCATCGCCCGGTCCTTGGTGAGTATAATAGTACAGTACTTCAGGGATACCTGATTTTATCATCTACTGCAGCACTGATTGTATACCTCATTTATGCCATTACCGGAGCACATACCCATTATTTTGTCCTTACGATTCCGTTTGCAGTATATGGTATTTTTTCATTCCTGGCAAAATCCCTCATTTCAGGTCTTGATCCAGATGATCTTCTGAAAGATTATGCATTTCTAACAAATCTTATTCTTTGGTTTGCAGTGGTGGTGCTGGTTCTGTATGGACTCTGATAATATCATCCTGGATATGCATATACACTCACATTATTCCCGGGATAGTATTCTCTCTCTCAAAGAAATTAGTTCATATGCGAGAAGAGAAGGTGTAACGCCTGTAATCTGCGATCATAATTCCATTCAGGGATCCCTGAAGTATAACCAGTTGGATTATTTTCATGATGACCATGTCCCCTCAATAATTTCCGCAGAGATAAAAACAACAAAAGGAGAGATTATCGGCCTTTTTATAAATGAGGAGATCCCCCCTTATCTTTCTCCTGAAGAAACACTGGATATTATTATGGATCAGGGTGGGATTGCCGTTATTCCACATCCTGGAGACAGGTACCGGAAGAGTGCAATGAAGTATGAAATAATATCTTCTCTTTTGCCCAAGATCCATACAATAGAGGTTTATAATTCACGGACATTATCACCAGGAGATATTATTTCAGCAAAAAAATATGCAACAGAACACGGTTTGTTAGTGACCGGGGGTTCTGATGCTCATTGCCGGTGGGAACTTTTTCGAACAACGGTTCGCATAGCACCTTTTGACAGTCCAAAAGAATTTCTCAAAAACCTTCGTTATGCAGATATCAGGTATAAAAGGAGTCTCCCTATGTATCATCTCATATCAATAATGTCCAGGAGATTGAGAAAATGAAAAAATTTCCCATTCATCGATATATCTGGATGATTATATTCGCTGTAGCTCTTTATGCCATTTTTATCATCTATTCCAGTTTTGATCAGACGGTACAAATTATTTCTTCTTTTCCATTCGTTTTGTTTATTATAATGCTTTTTTTTGCGTTTGTTAATTATCTTGTACGGTTTGTAAAATGGGAATACTTACTGAGAAGGATTGATGTTCGGATTACCTTTCTTACGAGTTTTTTATGTTTTTTCTCAGGGTTTTCTATGACTCTGACACCGGCGAAAAGTGGAGAACTCATCAAACCATGGCTGCTCACGAGGCTCGGTTATGATCCCGGCCATATTGCTCCCGTGGTCCTCATCGAGAGGGTGACTGATCTTTTTGGTATGATTTTTCTCCTGTTAGTGAGCGCTGCATTTCTTGGAATTGGAATAGTTCCCGGGATACTATTGTGTATCACTCTCATTTTATTGGTCTTTCTTATTCAAAATGACAGATTTGTAGGGTGGTTACGAGATCGGATCTCGAAATCGAATCACGTGAGTAGATTTCTGCCGATTTTTGATACATTAATGTACTCCACCAGGATTCTTTCCGGTCCCGGGCCTCTGCTGGCAGGTGTTCTGCTCTCAAGTGTTTCATGGTTTTTTGAATGCCTTTGTCTCTCACTTGCACTTGAAGGTCTCGGATATCCGGTACATATTATGGTTTCAGTTTTCGTCTTTGCAAGTTCAACCTTAGCGGGATTATTGGTCATGATTCCGGGAGGTCTTGGAGCAACTGAGGGACTTATGACCGTTCTGATTACTGCTGAAAAAGTTCCCCTGGATGCAGCAGTTTCTGCAACATTACTTACCCGGGTTGCAACGCTCTGGTTTGCTGTGGGTTTGGGTATGCTGGCATTATTTATTTTTAATTTCATATTTCCGGAGACAGAGTGAGTATGGTAGAGAAAAAATTCACCCATTTTTTCATAATATAATTATCTCCCTTCAGATGAAAAACGAACAGATAATGCAATACGTATTGAGAAAAAGATGAAAATGGGATGTTGAGTCACAATAAATTCTTCCAAAAAGATTCAAAAATTGCGTTATTGCTACTTTTGATTGTTTTTACCGTGTATTTACTTTGTCCGGTGATTACTTCGTATGATTCGAAATATTCAATCCCCCTTGCGAAAAGTATTCTAAATGAGGGAAATTTCAACTTAGATGAGTTTATATCACCAGATAATGAACAGGATTATCGAATAATCAAGATTCATGAACATTATTTTTCTTATTTCCCATATGGGAGTTCGATAATCGCGGTTCCCTTTGTTTATTTTCTGGATCTCATCCTGCATTCTTCCAAACATCATATTGAAAATATGATGGTATTTATTTGGGAAGGGATTGGATTAAACCCAAATCTCATTTTAAACGTGACTCAGAATGATACATTGTTTGATTTGTTATATGAAAAGATCATTGCATCATGTATTGCTGCACTCTGTGTTGTTATTTTCTATTTTATTGCCAGAAAATATTTGGATAATAATTATGCTATTTTTCTATCCCTGATTTTTGCTTTTGCAACATCATTATGGTCCGTTGCAAGTAGAGGATTCTGGATGCATGGTCCGTCGATTCTATTCCTGGAATTGGCATTTCTAGGAATGTTATATGCAAAAGAAAAACCACATCTCTCAATTTATATCGGGGTTCCACTCAGTATCGCATACATTATCCGCCCCACAAATGCCATTGCTCTGGTTCTTTTTTCGTTATACTTGCTCTATTGCAGTCGAGACAATTATAAAAGAATTTTCAAGTATTGCATTCTTACAATACTGCCGCTTTTACTATTTGCAGCTCTAAATCTATCTATTTACCATGCATTTTTACCGCAATATTTTTTTGCCGAAAGAGTCGCACACATTTCACCCCTTTTTTTTGAGGCCCTGATAGGGAACATTCTCTCTCCTGCAAGGGGTCTCCTAATTTTTTCTCCGATTTTTTTGTTAAGTATCTATGGTATATATTTAAAAATAAAAACCAAGACATTTGAGACGCTTGATCTTATCATTATTGCTACAATATTTTCCCATTGGATGGTAATATCCATGTACCCTCATTGGTGGGCTGGTCATTCATATGGATCACGGTTTTTCCTGGATGTCAATCCATTTCTTCTCTATTTTATAATCCCCGTTTTTTCAAAAATATCTATAGCAAAATCTTCTTCAAAGTATGGTATGATTTCAGTGCTGATCCTTTTACTTGGTATCAGTTTTTTTATTCATTTAAAGGGGGCTGTAACATATGGAGTATGGGAGTGGAATAGTATGCCGCTGAATGTTGATGATAATCCCTGGAGAATCTGGAATATACATGATATTCAATTTTTAAGGTAGTATCTTTAAATATGGGTGGGATATCCCATTCTCTCGATTTTGAAGCAGGCAAAGCTTGATCAGGATATTTTTGAGACTTGAAATAATTTTTTTACTCTCATCCCGATCCCCATCCTATAAATACTAATCACAGGAAACACTATATCAGACTTTCATGAGCACTATCGGATCATTCTCTCCATTCTTTTCCTGCTCATTCTTTCCGTTTAGATAGGGGTCTGGACTAAACCGGGCCCCTGTAATAATCGATTACTGTTACCGTAGGTTATCTGGAGACATATTCATGCAGCACATACAAAAAACGCAAAACCCAATCCATACGCAGAAACTGACATTTGGATTACATGTGGAGATATCATGCAATTAACCCTGAATGAGAAACGTCTGCTTCTAGAGCTCGTAAAAACTGAAACCACGACTCCGGAAGAGATGGGAATAATCCTTGACCGGCCTGCTGATTCAGTCGTTCAGTATGGAGGACTCCTCTCACAGAAAGGGCTTGCAACCGTTGATCGCTCGGTAACAACCACCCTCTCCCTGACAACCGAAGGAGAACAGTACCTGGCAGAAGGAGTTCCTGAGCGGCAACTCTACAACAGTTTTGAGGAGTCAGCCTCTATTGCTGATCTGAATCGACATCCTCATGCAAAGATTGGGCTTGGGTGGATGAAGCGGCTTGGCTGGGTAAAAATAGAAGCCGGAAATGTCATCAAGACCGGTGATGCCGCTCCGTCTCCGATTGAGATCGCTCTGAAGAACCCGGATGCTGCTCCCGCTGACATCAGAAAAGATCTTCTCAAACGTGGCCTTGTTACCGAAGAAGAGTCAGTCAGGTATACAATCACTATCACCGATGAAGGGAAAAAACTCGCCGCTGCCGGGATCACGCTTACTGAAGAGACCGGGACACTGACTGCCGACCAGATCAGTTCTGGGGCCTGGAGAGATCTCTCCCTTCGCCGGTATGACATCACCAAACACCCCCGTCCGGTCTGGCCCGGGAAGATCCATCCCTATCAGCGGATGATCGATGAGATGCGGCGGATCCTCCTTGATATGGGTTTTACCGAGCTTCATGGAAGTATCATTCAGGGAGCTTTCTGGAATTTTGATGCCCTGTTCCAGCCACAGGACCACCCGGCCAGGGAGATGCAGGACACCTTCCACCTTGCCGGAAAGCAGGAACTCCCGGTCGGCTGGGAGAAAGTCCGTGATATGCATGAATCAGGAGGTGACACCTCGTCAACCGGATGGGGCGGGAAGTGGGATCCTGAAAAGGCAAAAGCAACCGTGCTCCGGACTCATACAACCAGTCTTTCCATCCAGCACCTGGCTGCACACCCGGAGCCACCGGTCAAGGCTTTCTGTATCGGCCGGGTATACCGCCGGGAAGCAATCGATCCAACCCATCTTCCGGAGTTTGAACAACTGGAGGGAATCGTCATGGATACTCATGTAAACTTCCGGAACCTTCTTGGATACCTGAAAGAGTTTTACGGGAGAATGGGATTTGAATCGGTCCGGTTCAGACCCGGATACTTCCCCTACACGGAGCCCAGCGTTGAACCAGAGGTATATATAGAAGGCCTTGGCTGGGTTGAGCTTGGAGGAGCCGGTATCTTCCGGGAAGAAGTCACCGCACCCTGGGGGATCACCTGTCCGGTTCTGGCCTGGGGTCTTGGTGTCTCACGGGTTGCCATGCTGAGAATGGGGCTTACTGACCTTCGTGAACTCTACCAGAGTGATATCGACTGGGTCAGAAATATGCCGGTCGTTCAAGGGGGTCGGTGCTGATGCCGGTTGTTTCACTCCCATACAACTATCTTGAACGCCTGTGTGGCACGGATCGGAAGACCATCATTGACCATCTTCCCATGATCGGTTCAGATATTGAACGCATCCTTGAAGACCAGGTGGATGTTGAGTTCTTCCCGTCACGGGTGGATCTCTACTCAACCGAAGGGGTAGCCCGTGCCATGCGGGGATTCCTTGAACTTGAGACCGGGGAAGAGGTCTATCCGGTCAGTCCTTCATCTATTACGTTCTCTGTTGATGAGAACCTGAAGGAAGTCAGGCCATACATTGGTTCAGCGGTTATCAGGGACATTCAGCTTGACAATGAAGCGATCATCAGTCTCATGGGTGTGCAGGAAGCTCTGCACTGGGTCGTTGGTCGTGGAAGGGCAAAAGTTGCCATCGGTGTGCATGACCTTGACAAGGTGACCCCTCCATTCCGGTATTATGGTGCCCCGGTATCCCGATCGTTCATCCCCCTGGATTATGACCGGGAGATGACCCTGACCGAGATCATGGAAGAGCACCCGAAAGGCCGTGATTACTCTCATATCGTGAAGGACAAGCCGGTCATGCCCCTTATTGAGGATGCAAACGGCAACGTACTCTCATTCCCGCCGATCATCAACGGAGAGTTAACCCGGGTTACCGAATCCTCGAAAAACCTCCTCCTTGATGTGACCGGGACTGATGAGCGTGCGGTTATGACGGCTCTTAAAGTGCTCTGTACCACCCTTATCACCGCCGGAGGAAGATGTGAAAGCGTCACGGTGAACGGCGTTGTCATGCCCGACCTCTCTCCGACCCTTCGAAATATCGATGTGACATCCTGTAACAAACTTCTCGGGACCTCGTTCTCCGCAGATGAGATCGCGACCATCCTAAAGAAGATGCGATACGGAGCAGAAAAAACTGGTGATACTACGGTCTCGGTCCGGATACCCTGCTACCGGGCAGATATCATGCATGAGTGGGATGTGTATGAGGATGTTGCCATCGGTGCCGGCTTTGGTACCCTTGAGGCAGAGCTTCCGGCAACCTTCGCAACCGGATGTGAACACCCGATTATCGCCCTTGCATCAGCAGTCCGGGATATCTGCTCCGGGCTCGGGTATCTTGAGGTCATGCCATTCACATTATCAAATGAGGAGGTCATGTATACCCGGATGCAGCGGGAGCCTGATCCGAAGGCACTTCATGTACTGCATCCGATATCTGAAGAGCAGACGCTGGTAAGGACCGATCTCCTTCCGCTCCTTCTGGATCTGCTTCGGATGAACAAGCGGCGAGAACTGCCCCAGCGGATATTCCACACCGGAGATGTCGTCTCTTCCATGCAGACATACCAAAAACTTGCCCTTGCCTCAACTCATCCCGGAGCAGACTTCTCTGAGGCCTATGCAACGACAGATGCTTTAATGAGAGAACTCGGGATCTCCTATATTCCGGCGGAGAGTGCTGATCCGGCATTCATCCCCGGCCGTGCTGTTGATATCATGGTTGACGGGAAGAAGATGGGTGTCTTTGGCGAGATCCACCCCGGCGTATTAAATCAGTTTGATATTGATCAGCCGGTTATCGGGATTGAGATAGATCTCCACCTCCTCTTTCCAGGACAAAAGGAAACGAAATCTTAAACCCGTTTCCCGTCTCAGCATAGGACAATCACAGCCTATGCAGAGACGATATACTATTCTGGTAACCGGCCGGGTACAACGGGTGGGTTTCAGAGGATTTGCCAGACTGATAGCGAACCGGCACGGGGTTTTTGGGTACGCCGAGAACCTCTCCGATGGATCGGTCAGGATTGTTGCTGAGGGTGAAGAAGAAGGGCTAGCCCGCTTTTGTGAGGATCTTAAAGCAGAGGATGAGCCCCTCATCCGGATTGATTCTCTCAGCGTCACGGAGTCAGCCAGTGAAGGAACATTCGATCACTTTGAACCCCATTTTGGTGACTTTCAAAAAGAGATGTTTCACCGGTCAGAACTGGGGCTTGAGTATCTGAAAGAGATGATTAAGCTCCAGAAGCGGAGTCTGAAGATGCAGGAAGAGATGGTCTCCGCTCTCCGTGATATGAAAAAAGAGTCCAAAAAACGTCGTGAAGTTCTGGAACGGGTAATAGAAGCGATTCATACCCAGGGAGTCGGATAATGAAAGACAAAATACCCGCTTTCCCTGTTGTCCTATCCAGCCTGAGTACTGGTATGGTAGCAGATATCAGGGCCTTGGAGCAGATATCAGTCCGGGAACCGTGTGAAATAATTGTTTATTTTGAGAAAGACCTGGCATATAACTCAACCTATGAGAAGGATTTAAGAGAGTATGGGAAATTTGAGGAACATGAACGCCCATTTATTCCGCTCCCGCTTTTTCTTGAGATTCAACGGGAGATGAATCCTTCATTCAATGATGCTCTCAGCTCAATCCCCCTGGGAGTGACCATTGTAAGGATTGAACAGGCCGGAGATAAACCACGGGTTATCGGACTCCTTCCATTCCTTGATGAGATGGATATGTCCTGAGCTCTGGTACCTTCTTTCTAATAAACCCATTTTTCAGAGGGTCTCTATTTCTGGTTCAATGTTTTCGATTTCGTGCGTTGCTTTAAATATTAAACTCTATGCTGCTATATATCTGACTCTAAATTATATTCCACATTTTATGATCCGATGCTAATATCTTTTATGAAGGAAGAAATATCTCTGCAGTATGGCAGTCAACATGGGCCGAACCGCCGGGTCAACACTTCGGGAACAGTTCCTGACACTGAAGGTTATGGCCAATACTATCAGGTCACAGGAGCAGTTTCTCATGATGATCGACCGGGAACAGATCATTCCTGACATGGCCCGCCGTCTCTCAAAAGAAGCCATCTCATCAGATCTCATCTCGAATAAACGGGTTCTTCTGGATTTTTTATATAATATGCTGGCACGAACCGGTCCGTATGAACCTGAACTTGATATCGAGTTTCATTACATTATAATCGGGAAAGAGTTCTTTGAGGTTGACAAGAGCATTCTCTGGTTGGAGGAGTATGAGATCGCAATTCCCTTTGAAATAGGAGATAAACTTGGAAAGATCATCGTCGGTGAGGATGTGACCGACGCGGTCAAAAAAATCATGACCTTTTACAAGGCTGCTGAGACAAAGTTCGACCGTGAACACTTTGGTAATCTGGACCGGTGTTCACTTCTTATTCTTGAGGAGCATTATCCCCAGTCCTCATGGCATATCAGGATGAGACTGCCGGCCAAGATCCTCAATGATTATCCGGTCAGTATCTGACCACTTTTCTTCTCGGTCTGTCCTGGATACGAGATCTGTTTTATCTCGCCCAGGTTTTTCAACACATTATCTGCCCGTGCCACGATCTGATGAAGCCGGTAGGTCTCCTCAGATGAGGCAAGAAATCTGATATCTTTAATAGTATCAATCACCTCTTCGAGGAGGTTTCCTGAGGAGTCTGAAAGACCAGGCCCGGTCCCGGTGCTGTTCTCACCTGGCAGGATGATAGCAACGATAAAATGAAGTACTCCTTTTTCAACAATCGGAAGCATATCGACGCGGTACCGGCGTGGCGTCCCTTTCACCTGAACCGGTCCGGTGATTGAAAATCCCTTCCCCTCTTTGAACCGGTCCTTTCCAGATATCCAGATCTTTTTACAGAGGTCAGGCAGGTCCTCTATACTTGATGCAGTCGAATCATAACTTCCCGATACCATCCGGAAAAAATTCCTGAATGCCGTATTGGTAAAGGCAATAGTCCCATTCGTGTTCAGCAGGATGATCGGATGGGGAATTGCCTGGACGGCAAGGATGCCCAGCCGTAAATCAGGTGGTCGCTGGGGTGCAGCTGCTGAAGCTGATGCTGGAGGCGTTCTCTCTTCC
>NZ_JAIWNS010000061.1 GCF_020216685.1 Methanospirillum hungatei
ACCTTCCTCTCCGGAACCTGTGTTGGCTCTTCAGGCTCATTTCTGGCAGTGGTCGTCCGATAGAGTTTATGCTTGTGCGCAACCATCTCGATATTGCTGTAGAGTTCCCGCTCTTTGAATGGCTTTATCAGATATCCGAACGGTCCGGACTCAACCGCTCTTTTAATAGTATCTTCATCAGAGTGGGCGGTCAGGTATATACTCGGAATATTAAATTGCTGGTAAATCTGTTTAGCAGTCTCAATACCGTCCATGTCTCCCTGGATACGGATATCCATGAGGATCAGATCCGGACGTTTTTCCCGTGCGATCTCGATAGCTTCCCTGCCGTCAAAGGCACTGCCTACCACTTCATACCCCAGTTCTTTCAGGGTTTTCTCCAGCATCACTGAAGTTACTGCCTCATCTTCAACGATCAGGATACGCCGCTGACTCATGTTTTTATCCTGCCTTCCTCCATCTTTGGAAATGTTATCGTGAATGTCGCCCCTTTTTCACTGCTAATCTCGAGTTTTCCCCGTAACTGGTGGGTCAGCTGGGACGTCAGTTCCATGCCAAGGGACTGGCTTTTTCTGACATCGAAATCCTTTGGAAGGCCCCGTCCATCATCTGATACCTGTAAGCGATACGAGGATGCATCCTGGGTAAATGAAATTCTGATCTCCCCTTCCCCATCCTGTTGAAATGCATATTTCACTGCATTCATGATAAGTTCATTCAGAATCAATCCGCATGGTATACACCGCTCAATGTCCAGCACAATATCGGGATCAACCGAGACACGAAGGTTCAGCCGTGCAGATATCCCCTCATATTCCTGTTTAAAATGATCAACCAGTCTGCTTATATATTCTTCTACCCGGATCTTACCAATATCTTTTGAGTTATATAAGAGCTCATGTATGGATGCCATGGTATAGACCTGGTTCCGACACTCCTGGATGATCTCCGCTGCCCGGGGATCCTGGATTCTCATAGACTGGAGTTTTAAAATCCCGGAGATTATCTGCAGGTTATTTTTTACCCGGTGGTGCACTTCCTTGAGCAGAAGTTCCTTTTCATGGAGAGATGTGATGATCTGCTGCTCGGTCAGTACCCGGTTTGTTACATCATTATAGATTAGAAATATTTCAAGGTCAGTTCGTTCATAACCCACCGGAGAACTGCTGAGAAAGATATCAAAATACCGCTTCCCATACGGGTAGGTGATAGCACATTTCTGCAGAGTACGGGATTTCTTATCCTCAAGCATCCCGGTGATCGCTTCCAGCAATTCAGGATCAGCCTTTTTAAATAATCCCTGAAATGTGATACCTATCAATTCAGTCTTCTTTTTTTGCTCAGTCTTTTCTGCAGCACTATTCAGATCAACAAGTATGGTATTCCTGATGGTCCCGTCACTTTTAAAGATAAGACATCCTGCAGCCATCAGCATAAAAAGTGTTTTCAGCCTGGTATGGAACATCCGGACCTGGTCATCAAGAGCTTTCTGTCTGGTGATGTCCATAATGATCCCTTCTATTCCCGCAAGGTTTCCATCAGCATCTACGATACCGGTCCCCTGCTCAGATACCCACCGGTACTTGTTATCCCTGGTCGTAATCCGGTATGTGAGTCTGAATCGCACATTCTTCTGGACCGCCCGGGTGATGACCTCAAGGATCCTGACCCGGTCCTGAGGATTGATAAAGGAGCCCCATGAACGAACGGCGTTATGCATAATATCCCTGGGGTAGTATCCGGTCAGATTAAAGACAGCCTCGCTGACAAACTCCATGGTCCGTTCTTCATCGATGTGTCCCTGGTATACCATACCGGGAAGATTCCGGATCATGGCTTTCATCCGGTTCTCACTGGTCCGAAGTGCCTCTTCTGCGAGCCGGTCCGATATATACCCGGATACCTGCACGACGATATCGGTGATAAATCGCTGAAGAGAGAGGCCATAGGTCTTAAGCGGAGATGATGTGAAGATATGCACACCGCCAATGGTCTTCCCATGATGACTCATTCCGAATATTCCATCAGAGCGGATACCCTCACTCTCAAACAGGATGGGAGTGACTGCCCGAATATCCTCTTCATCACGGAAGATCGGAGTCTTCTGCTGAATGACCGAATGAAGCATCTGCTGTACCTGTGACTGGACCCGTTTACTGGAATAGTGTTCAGAAGAACCGCTGATGATTGCAACGTTCAGATTTTTCTCTTCAAAGAGATAGATTGCAACACCCTCCATCCCGGAGACATCGAGGATGGCACGGGTGCAGATAAGAAGCGTCTCTTCAAGGCTTTTGGCATTCGCATTGGCAAGAGCTAGATCACGCTGTATCTTCAGATTTTTCTCTGCTCTGAAGAGTTCAACGGCTTTTGTGACATCATGAGCCAGTTCGGCAAAGACAACCTGGGGGAGGTTCTCTTTCTGCACATAAAAGTTCGCTCCGCTGTTCATCGCTTCAATTGCGATATCTTCCTTCTCCCTGATAGTAAAGAGGATAAAGGGAATTGCAGTATCAATCTCCCGAATCTTTCGAAGAAGGGTGATCCCATCCATCTGTGGCATGGAATAATCAGATATGATCGCGTCCACCTGCTGGCTCTGAAATATCTCCAGGGCTTCTTTTCCTGATTCGGCAGTTATGGTATAAAAACCATATTTCTGCTCGAGAATGCGCCGTTCGAGATCAAGGAGATCTGGTTCATCGTCAACCAGGAGAATGCGTATCATCTGGCTACTTCAGAATGAGCTATGCAGTCAGTTAACGATATTGATCGGTGGAAAGATCCATCACCTGATCTCTCTTGCAATAGAACAAAACAGCGTCATCGGGCCGGCGGTGAAAAATGTCCGGGAGACCTCAACCGGAATGATAGTCCCGTCCCTGCGGACATGGGTTGAAGTCACCCGCGATATCCCCGGTTCCTGCTCTGCCTGCTCCCACATCTCTTCCCAGATCTCCGGGGTAATCTCCTGGTTGATATCAAAGACCGATATTACTGCTATCTCGTCCTTTGAATATCCAAGCAGTCTGCAACTGGTCTCATTAGCCCGCCAGAGTCTTCCGGATCGTTCAAAGAGGAGTATTGAATCGGATGCATGGTTAAATGCGGCCTCGATGATGAGAAGTTCACGTTCTATCCGTTCTCTTCGTGCTATCTCCTTCATCAGATCCTGGTTTGCCTGCCGCATCTCCTTGGTTCGTTGTTTCACCAGAGCCTCAAAACTGGCATGGAATGTATTGAGTTGTTCTTCGAGGTGTTTTTCCCGTGAGATATCATGGCCCACGGCAAGATACCCGGAGAGTTTTCCATCCTGTGTGAAAATGCCACGATAGGTCCATTCTTCAAAGGCCATCATCCCATCCGGTTGTATTGCCTTAAATGTGATGGTCTGGGATGGATTGGTTGGTGTAATCTCCCGTTTCATCTTTGAGAGCCGTTCGAGATCCTCGTGAGATATCACCGGTTCATAGGGGAATCCAAGAAGTTCTTCCGGCTTTCTATCCATCCTGACACAGAAGGGATGATTAACCCTCTTGAGAATTCCCTCCGGAGTACAGCTGAAGACAAATTCGTTCAGATCTTCAGAGACAACCTTCAGTTCCTTCTCACAGGTCTCTACCTCCTTTCGTGCCATGGCAAGATCGGTGACATCCTGAATCAGGAAAGCACAGCCGGCCCGTCCGTCATCAAAAACCACCGGGATGATGCGGATATGGAGATTTTTCTGGTCTTTCTTATCAGGAGTTGTGATATCTATCTCTGCAAAAGATCCAAGGACTGCCCGCTTGCATAAATCGTCCATCGCTTCATCATACAAAGGAGATAATTCCTTGTCGGTGAGTTCCACTCCGGTGATATCCCCTTCAATTCCATATGCTGCAAGGTCTGATGAGAAATCCTTGACCGTGAGTCTGGTTGTGAAAAGGATGAACGGGCCGTCATAAAAACTGCGAAGCACTGAGGCCGGCACCCGCCTTGACAGGTGGTATACCTTTGAGGTTCCCATGATCCGGAGATCGACATCACCTTTCATCTGAAGCATATCCAGATATTTTGCTGCAGTTGTCCGGTGCAGATGTAACTGTTTTGAAATATCGGTTATTGAAAGTCCTTGTGGAGAACCATGCAGTAATTCTTTAATGGTCTGGATCTCCTCGTAATCTCCAATCATCTTTCTTCTCCTGTCTGCCCCGGTAGGGATGAGAATGTCGTACATAATCATCCGGTTTCCTCCCTGATAAATCTGTTCAGAAGGAGTAACTTTTACCAGGACCTTATTATGGTACGATTATTACATATTTGTGACAATTATCTGTAATAAAGACCTCTTTATTCAGATTCAAATGTACAACAAATATGTACTACGTATGCAAAAAATTAATTCATACGCAAACCTTCTATTTTCAGATGCTTAGCATACTCTCGAGAACTGGTACCGGCACGATTAAAAGGTACCCTGGAATGAACGACGAGCAATCAGGTTTCATACTACGTGGAGTAGGATAATGTCCGAAGATTTTGAGGTCATTTTACATACGAAGTCATATCTTCCTGATCCGGAGTATAAGGCCCAGTCACACCTGGGGGATTATCATACAGCCTATCAGGAGTTTTTGAAAAATCCTGAGGGGTTCTGGGACCGGATGGCCAGGGAGATTGAATGGATGAAACCCTGGGACAAGGTCCTGGAATGGGATTTTCCATATGCCCGGTGGTTTTCAGGCGGGACCCTGAATATCACCACCAGTTGTCTTGACCGGCATATCAAGGCCGGGAGAAGGAATAAACTGGCCCTCATCTGGCGGGGTGAGGATGGCGAAGAGCGGGTGTACACCTACCGGCAGTTGCACCGTGATGTCATGCGGTTTGCAAATGCTCTGAAAAGGCTTGGTATGCAGAAAGGAGATCGTATCTGTTTTTACATGCCGCTGGTGCCTGAGCATATCATTGCACTGTTAGCCTGTGCCCGGATTGGTGCGGTTCATTCTATCGTATATGCGGGGTTCGGAGCCGAAGCACTCCATGCCCGGATTCGTGATGCAGAGGCAAAAGTGGTTATCACGGCAGATGTCGGGAAACGCCGGGGGAAGGTCATCTCACTTCGGAGCATCGTTGATGATGCCATCAGGAACACACCAAGTGTAGAGAAGGTCATCGTCCTCTGTCGGGAGAAATGTTCGGTAGAGTTGTACTCTGAGATGGAGGAGGATTTTTACAGCCTTCTTGAAGGTGTGGATACCGACTGCCCGCCTGAAGAGATGGATGCAGAAGATCCACTCTTCATCCTCTATACCAGCGGGACAACCGGGATGCCGAAAGGGATTGTCCATACCTGTGGCGGGTATGCGACCGGAGTTCATTATACCACCCGGTATATCTTCGACCTGAAGGAGAATGACGTCCTGTGGTGCACGGCAGATACTGGCTGGATCACCGGACACAGTTACATCGTCTATGGCCCTCTCTCTGCCGGGGCTACGGTGGTCATCACCGAAACGACTCCTGACTGGCCTGATCCTGGCATCTGGTGGAGTATCATCGAAGAGCTTGGCGTTACGATATTTTACACGGCACCGACAGCAATCAGGATGTTTATGCGGGTCGGGGAGGAATGGCCGAATAAATACAACCTTGACTCGCTCCGGATCATCGGATCAGTCGGTGAGCCTCTCAACCCGGAGGCATTTGAGTGGTATTACCGGGTCATTGGAAAGAACCGGATACCAGTCCTCGATACCTGGTGGCAGACCGAGACCGGAATGCACATGATCACAACCCCCCTTGGTGAGCCGATGAAACCAGGGTTTGCCGGGCTTCCGGTTCCGGGGATTGAGGTTGATGTCGTGGACAAGGATGGGAATAGTATGCCACCAGGACAGGGCGGTCTTCTGGTCATTAAAAAACCCTGGCCGTCCATGATGCGGACCGTATACCGGAATGACGAACGATATCGCAAGTACTGGAACCAGATACGAAACTATTACACCGCAGGAGACCTGGCTGTCAAGGATAATGACGGGTACATCATGATCCTGGGCAGGTCTGATGATATCATCATCGTGGCCGGTCATAATCTTGGGACCGCGGAGGTCGAATCCGCTCTTGTAGAGCATGAGGCAGTTGCAGAAGCGGCGGTTATCGGTGTTCCGGATGAGATCAAGGGCCAGGCGGTTAAGGCATTTGTCATTCTGGTCAAGGGGTACGAGCCAAGCCAGAAGCTTGTGTCTGAACTGACCTATCATGTGAGGATGAGTGTCGGGCCGATTGCCATGCCGGCCTCGATAGAATTTGTCAATTCTCTCCCCCGTACAAGAAGCGGGAAGATTATGCGAAGAATCCTCAAAGCAAAGGAGATGAACATGGATCTTGGTGATACCTCCACGCTGGAGGAGTAAGCAGGACAAGGGGTAAAAATGACAGAAGAATTAAAGATGACAGATACTGGTACTACTCGTATATGGGGGATTGAGGCAGAGAAAGGCAGATGGATCCTGGTTTTTCTCGGGATGGTTATCAATCTCTGTCTGGGAACGGTGTACTCATGGTCCGTATTTGTCGGACCGCTGACCGAATATTTTACAAAAACCCTCGGGCAGGCGGTGACAGCAAGTGAGATACTCATGCCCTTCTCGGTCTTTTTGGCATGTTTCGCGATAGCAATGCCCCTGACCGGTAAGTACCTTGATATCTACGGTCCCCGGAAGATCATCATGGCCGGTGGAATTCTGACCGGTCTTGGATGGATTCTGGCGTCCTTTTCCAAGTCGGTTCTGATGCTTTACATCCTGTACGGTGTTATTGGCGGACTTGGCGTTGGTATTGCCTATGGTGCCCCGGTTGCAGCTGCTGCCAGGTGGTTTCCTGATCGGCGGGGATTTGCTGTCGGACTTGTCCTGCTGGGATTCGGGTTTTCCGCATTCATTACCGCAAATCTGGCAGGTGTGCTTATCGGGATGACCGGGGTCATGGGAACGTTCAGGATATTTGGCATCGCATTTATCATCCTGACTCTTCTCCTGGCTATACCGTTCAGATTCCCTCCATCTGGCTGGACCCCTACGGGATTTACCGGATCTGCCGCCACCGCCGGGCCTTCATGTTCGATAACCCTGCCGGAGATGGTCAGATCAGGACGATTTTATGCTCTCTGGATCTGCTATTTTATCGGCTGCCTTGCCGGTCTTATGGCGATATCCATATCAAAACCGGTCGGTTCAGAGGTGGTCGGGATAGAGGCAGCTCTTGGGACCATGCTTGTCGGGTTCTTTGCCATCTTTAATGGTGGAGGGCGCCCGGTCTTCGGGGCTCTGACTGATAAGATAAATCCCCGGAATACGGCAATCGTTTCGTTTCTTCTCATCGGAGGAGCGTCTCTCCTGCTTGCATCCGTCCCGTCAGTCCCGGTCTATATCATTGCCTTTGCCCTGTTATGGGGGTGTCTTGGGGGCTGGCTTGCAATTGCTCCGGCATCTACCGCCCGGTTCTTCGGGACCGGAGACTATCCGCGATGCTATGGTGTCATCTTCCTTGCCTATGGGGCAGGGGCGATTGCAGGACCACAGATAGCCGGATACATCCGTGACGCAACCGGTTCCTATCTTGGTGTGTTTCCGGTTGTTGCAGTGCTGGCCGTCATCGGGATCATAACAGCCTTCTTCATGAAGGAAAAATAAAAATTTTTGGCGTAGTTCTTTGCCTTGAAAAACAATCTGTGAGAAATGATTGGTTCTATTAAGAACTTTCACCGGTTCATCTGCCTGGTCCGGTTTTCCACAGAATACTTCTAAAATTTCAGACTTTTTCAACCGTGATCTTCACCCGGTCACCTGGCTGAAGTCCATGCCCCTTTGGGACATCGATGTTAAACCAGAGGGTTTTCGGATCATTCTGGGTGTTGTCCTGTGACATCAGGCAGTCTTTAAACTCATTAATGTCCCCGACAAATTCCAGTTCTGATTCAAATGAAATGATCTCCTTCATACTTATGCGTACGGGAAAAAAGGATTTAATTCTTTACCGGGGATACCATCCAGGTGGTGCTGTTTGAATAGCTCCACTTGACTATGGTAAGTTCCTGACAGATATCTGCAAGAATTGCCATGTTGGTCCCCACTTCCTTGGAAGACAGCCCCAGGTCTTTTGCAATGTACTTGGACTTGAAGTAATGTCTTCCTGATTCGAGCCCTTTTCTGAGATAGGTAATAAGACGCGACTGCGTCTCGTTGTACTTCTCTCTAAATTTTATGTGTGATGGCATTATGAGACCTCCATCAGCGTACTTTACACATTCGATTGCAGGAATTTAAAGTTACCTTAATTATCATGATTTATCATGAATAATTTCAGACCGTTGGAAACTCTCCAATTTTCTCTGATAAACGTGCAATAACCTCTTCCCGCATTCCTTCGACAAATTTTATGCTTCCGACGACCAGATGACCACCGCCGTTCACTCCTGCTCCTGATATCTCTTCACGGAGTTCGCGGACCATCTGCGGGATATTCATGAGCACACCGCGGGACCTGAGCACCACAAAATCAGGCCCGAATCCGAGCGTGACAACAGGTTCTCCGGCGTATTGCTGGCATAACCGGTCATGGACCTCCCCGCATGTTTTTCCCGGTGGCGGGAAGGTGAATTTGTGAGCATGAATCTCCACATCAATCTGGAAGAGGTGCGCTCCATTCGGAAGGGTTGATGCAAGCACATGCGGCATGCAGGTCTTTACCTGTTCACCAATAGCAAATTCAGCTTCAGCTACCAAGAGATCAACCATGTTCCGGTACCGGTCATGGTCCCCGTTCAGGTCCAGAATGTCCTTGATGAGTTCTTTCCCATCGTTAAATCTGAGATAAAACTGGATGTAATCAAGTGCCAGTGCAATCTTTCTGCAGTCCTCCTCTGAGTACCGGTCTGCTACCAGATCCAGGTATTGTTGCCGTTCAGGTGCCTCGCTTCTGTCTGCTACGCCTGCAACCGCTGCGATATGGCGCACCTGGTGGTCAACTTTCGGGAAGATAAGCCGGGCAATCTCGGTTCCCAGCATCCCAGCCGTGATCCCGTAATCGCCATCAACGTGATAGGGGTTTACATGGGCATTGAGATACTGGTCCACAATCTCATCCGGGTGATGGTGATCAAAGACGATCATCGGGATCCCGTATACCTTTGCCATCTTCATCGCCGGAAGATCTTCTTCTGTTGAACCATTGTCGGTCAGCATGATGAGCGGCATCTTCTGTCCGAATCTGATGTTATCACGGGTTGCATAATCCAGGTCACGGACGATGTCTTCTATCTCATAGAATGGTGCCTTTGACGGAGCACGTTTAAAGAGGTAGTTCGCCGTATCATAGTCCCCGCCAGAGTCGTTTATAAGTGCAACGACAGCCTGTTCGATGGCAACCGCTGAACAGATCCCGTCGGCATCGGCATGGTGACGAAGCAGAATCGGCTGGGCGGTAAAGACAGCACGACGGATCTGTTTTGCAATCTTTCTCATCTCCGGGCGAAGCCGTTCAAGGACTGGGCTGTCGATTAACATGGGGATATCGGCAGGTTCTGCCCGGTCATCAATAGCCTGTTCAATCCGGTCAAGCACCTCTTTTGCCTCTGCTCCGTGCAGGACCTCAAGCCGTGCCAGTTCAACCTGGACCTGGCCGCCCCGCATCATCACATCACCGGTTGCCCGGACGGTATCACCTTGGTTTACATCAGGGAATGCACGTTTACCTGCCTCGATAAACCCAGCGGCATTTTCAGTGCCACTCTCATCAACAAGGGTAAAGATGGTCGGTCCTGAGGTCTGCTTAATCTGGGCTACCTGACACTCAAGCGTGACCGTTCTTCCGACTTTTTTCCCCAGTTCCTCAAGTTTTGTTGTCCGTCGCTTGCACACGACCGGCTGAATCTGATATGATGAGATGACGATCTCTTCAAGGTCAATATTTCCATTGTCCCGGATATTTCCTACTCTTACAATAACGGTGTCACCCT
>NZ_JAIWNS010000062.1 GCF_020216685.1 Methanospirillum hungatei
CCCGGTGACTCATCAGCATATTTGATTTATGGATAAGTCCCTTGATCGAACTATTCAGATATACGAATGCACCAAAGTTGGCAAAACCCTGGATTGTCCCGGTATATGTCTTCCCTATGACGATGTCTGTAATACTGCACCCATCGCCAAGGCTGTAAACTATTGTCTCTGTTCCTGTTGGCATACTATTCACCAGAGCGAGATCCGGCCCGTCAGCCGGCAGCAGGAATTAACAAGAATTCTGCTCCATTGAAGGCGGAATGTAACGTTTCGCGTCAGAAGAATGCCGCCTCCATGTTAGAAGCGGTTCATATGAGTAATGATAGTATCATCCTTTCTCCTATTTCAGGAGATCTGTCATCTGTTATCCAGGTCAGGTCTTTCTTGCCTGGTCTTTTCCTATGAAAATTGCTTCTGATCAGTTGACTTCCATCAATTGTTAACATTGCAATTTTCATAGTTTCAGGTGAGAACTACAAAGCAGTTCATGTGGGTTTCTTAAAAAAATTATTCATCCCTGAACGGGATATCAAAAACGGTAAGATCATCAGGAGCAAGTATCTCTCCTGAAAAATGAGTTCTTGCATCAGAGACATGGGTATCGGCAGACGTGTACCGGGTACTGAAATGGAAGAGGGCAAGACGGTGAGCCTTTAAGGTATGGGCAACCATGCCCGCTTCTGCCGCAGTTGCATGCATGAACTCTTTTGCCCGCTCTTCTTCCTGATGGTCAAAGGTCGCATCATGAATGAGAAGATCTGCATCCTCTCCGATATCTGCAAGTTCTGAAAGGACCGGCCGTGTGTCCCCGGTATAGATAACTTTCCTGCCCGGTCTCATGGGGCCCATGACCATTTCAGGAGTAATGTTCCGTTCTTCCCCATCGACAGTGATGGTAACCGCTGAGCCCCGCTGCAGTTTCCCAAAGAGTGGTCCTGGCCTGATACCAAGTTCAATGGCCCGTTCCCGGTTAAACCGGCCAGGTCTCATATTCTCTTCAAAGATGTACCCGACTCCGGGAATACCATGATCTGCTGCAAATACCCTGATTGAATACCCTTCATAGATGAGCAGATCACCTGCACGGACCTTTTGCGATTCTACAGGGAATGACAGCCTGGTCCTGCACAACCCTTTGATATCGTCCACCATCTCATGCACACAATCCGGGCCGACGATCGTCAGTGGCTGTTCCCGTCCGTTAAAGGACATCGTCTGCAAAAGGCCGATAACCCCGAGAAAATGGTCGGCATGCCAGTGGGATATATAGATAACTTCGGGAGAGAACCCGGCACGCGCTTTCATCATCTGCCGCTGGGCCCCTTCTCCACAGTCAAAGATCAGGTCATGAGACCCCCATTTTAAGAGGATGCAGGGAAGATTCCGGGATATCGTAGGAAGTGCCCCGGAGGTTCCCAGGAAAAATATCTGCAGGGTCTCTCCGGCGATTATGTCCACCTCCGGATATGGGCGAGGGATCGCTTCGCTTCCGGAATGGATCTCCCTTCTACCACGACAACCCCTTCGTACTCTCTTAGAATGGCCTTTGACAATGCATTCCAGTCAATAGTCCCCTCACCGATGGCAAGATGTTCGTCTGACTTCCCGTGGTTGTCATGGATGTGGACATGAGAAGCGGATTTGAGCACCTTCATAAAGTCGTTCACCTTCCCCATCGTATGTGCATGACCGAAATCAATCGTCATCGAGACCCCTTCAATATCTTCTATGATCCCCTGGATCTCTTCAGGATATCGGCAGAGAAAGTCATGAATATCTGGCATGTTCTCAAGACAGGCAATAACCCCGTATTCTGACGCCACCTTTCCGACCTCCCGCATGGCCTCTTTCTGCAGCTGCCAAATCTTTTCAGGGACCAGTTTCCCGGTGCAGGAGAGGTAGCCGGGATGAATCGTTACCCGGTCGGTTATCTCTGATGCGAGCCTGATACACTCCGAGAGCTGTCTGACCGTCTCCCGCCAGATGGGATCATTGATAGCCGCCGGGTTCAGGTCACCAAAGGGAGCATGGACCGTGGTTTGCAAGGTTGTGGACCGGAGCGTTTCGATAACCCTCTCGTACTGGTCTTTTTTGCCAAAATGGTAATTCCCATCCGCACAGATCTCCCACCCGTCAAATCCGGCCTCTTCAATACCATATATCCATGAGATGTCTTCCCAGACCTTTGAAGAAGACCCAAAAAAATATCTGATACTCATGCAGCCTTTATCCTGGTCAGATACTCCCTGACCTTCTCCTGGAATGCTTCTCTGGTCCCGTTATTCTCTATTCTGACCGATGCAAGTTCCATTGCTCTTCCGAGGCCAAAAGAGCACTCCCGTTCGTCCCTGGCGATAAGTTCACCAATATCCTGCAGGTCATCTGATCGGCCCCGTTCTGATAACCTGGCAAACCGGGTGGTGAGTGGTGCTTCGATGGAGACAAGAGAGAAATCAGGGAAGGTTTCAGAGAACAATGTCACCTCTGCATCACCCCGCACTCCGTCAACCAGGACCACATCTGCCTTTTGCCGTGTTATCACCGGGACACACACCTGGGCAATTGCAGCCATACCGTGTTTTTCCCTGAGAGCCCGGGCAACAATTCCCATGCTCTCATCGGTCGGGACAAGCCCCTGGTTCTGAACTTCTTCCCTGATGACATCGCCCATCACGACAACAGGAATTCCCATCTCCCGTGCGATAGCGGAGAATTCACCTTTCCCCGATCCCGGCATCCCCACTACTGCGAGTACCTTCATATGTTATCTCTCCATCACTCCGTGTCCGTATTCTGACCGGTCGGCCCAGCCGGTCTGCTATTCCTTTCAGATTATTCAAATCAAGAGGCCGTATCCCTATATATACTCCCTGTTGCAGGACAAGATCTATGTCTGGAGCAACATCACGAGAGATCGTCATAATCTCTTCGCCATATCCGGGAAACAGCGTTACTACAACTTCAAAACCGGGGAGTGTTCCGGCATGACGAGCTTCTGTACATAATGTCAGTGATTCCTTAACCTGTTTTCCAACTGCACGCTCTTTCCCCCTGACCGTGTACAGATTCCACTCAGCCTTGATATCGAGGGCAATATGATCAATCAGCCTTTCTTCGATGAGTTTTCTGATTACATCCGGATACACGCCGTTTGTATGCAGGCCGGTGGAAAGTCCGATTGATCTGCTGTACCTGGCAAGCTCAAAAAGCGCAGGTGGCTGCATGGTTGCTTCACCCCCGGAAAAGATGACGCCACTGATGAGTAATGCAGAAGATCGGATGAGTTCTTTGATCTCTTCGACAGGTCTTCGATCCTCTCCGGTCAGGATGCTTTGGTTATGACAGTACCAGCATTTGACCGGGCACCCCCTGAAAAAAACCACGCAAACTGATTTTCCCCGCCAGTCAACCGTGCTTAACGGGACAAATCCCCCAAAGTTTATCTGTATTGATTCAGCCACTACGCATGAAGGTTTGATCTCACTGCTATAGAATATTCAGGGTGAAACAATAGCAAAGCAATATTTCTTGTTTTCAAATAAACAAAAATGATGTCTTATTTGCAAAAAAGAGCCTTTATGTATCTTCTTACGGAACATATAGGCTATGTCAATAGTCGAGGATGCAAAAAAAGGCATCATCACCGAAGAAATGAAGGTCGTAGCGGCTCAGGAAGGCGTTACTGAAGATTTTATCCGCCGGGGGATCGCAAGCGGCCGGATCGTCATTCCGGTTTCACCCTACCGGAAGGTCAAATTATGCGGTATTGGTGGTGGCCTTCGGACCAAGGTGAACTGTTCAGTCGGGACCTCGACCGATATTGTTGATGTGGATATGGAGGTTGAGAAGGTAAAAGCCGGAGAGCGTGCCGGTGCCGATACCATTATGGAACTCTCAACCGGTGGAGATTTTGTTGAAATCCGCCGACGGTGCATAGAAGCCACCACTCTCTCCGTCGGTTCCGTTCCCCTCTATCAGGCATTTATCGAGGCAGCCAGGAAAGATGGTGCCGTTATTCATATGCGGGAAGATGACCTCTTCCGGATCACCGAGGAACAGGCAAAACTTGGAACAAACTTCATGGCTATACATACCGGTATTAACCGGATCACCCTTGAACGGCTCCAGCGCCAGGGACGGCACGGGGGTCTTTGTTCCCGTGGTGGTGCCTTCCTGACTGCATGGATGCTCCATAATGACAAGGAAAACCCACTCTACGCAGAGTTTGACTACCTGTGTGAGATCTTAAAAGAGCACGAAGTGACCCTTTCAACCGGGAACGGAATGCGGGCCGGAGCTGTTCATGACGCAACCGACCGTGCCCAGATACAGGAACTGATCATCAACGCAGAGCTTGGTGACCGTGCCCATGAGATGGGTATCCAGGTCATCGTGGAAGGCCCTGGTCATGTGCCACTTGATGAGATCGAAACGAATGTCAAACTGATGAAGCGGATGTCGGGAAATAAGCCGTTTTACATGCTCGGCCCAATTGTCACAGACATTGCACCAGGATATGATGACCGTGTCTCTGCCATTGGTGCAGCCATGTCCTCTATGTATGGCGCTGACTTCATCTGCTATGTAACTCCGGCTGAACATCTTGCCCTGCCAAATCCGGAAGAGGTCTATGAAGGTGTCATCTCCAGCCGGATTGCAGCTCATGTCGGTGATATGATAAAACTCAACAAGCGTGACCAGGACCTTGCCATGGGACATGCACGTCGTGACCTTGACTGGGAAGCCCAGTTTAATCTTGCTATCAACCCGTCACGGGCACGGCAGATCAGAAGTGAGCGTGCCTCAGCCGATACCGACGCCTGCACCATGTGTGGGGATTATTGCGCCCTCAAGATTGCAAATAAAGTCATCAAAAAACTTGACTAATCTTTTTTTCTGTTCTTTTTTCGAAACTATCTTGCCTGCGGAGTACCATTCTCATGATATGGTACCATCCGGATCTATTACGCTTTCAACCAGGGGAGAAGGGGATATTGTTGATATCACTGACAAGGTGCAGGATATCGCACGTTCATCAAGGGTAAAAACTGGGATCTGTCATGTGTTTGTAATCGGCTCAACGGCAGCAGTGACAACCATCGAGTATGAACCCGGTGTTTTAAAAGACCTCTCACGGGCGCTGTCTGTCTCTGCCCCGTCTGATATCACCTATGCCCATGACAGCCGGTGGGGAGACGGGAATGGCAGATCGCATGTGAAAGCAGCTCTGGTCGGCCCGTCCCTGACAATTCCGGTACGGGATGGCGCACTTGTCCTCGGAACCTGGCAGCAGATTGTCCTGCTCGAACTTGATACCAGATCAGGGCGGGAACGGCACCTTATGGTAACCATACTTGGCGAATAGCCAAAAAACCTCTCCGCTATAAGAATAAAATGCCCTGGAGAAGAATTTCTCTCCTCCGAAAACAGATAGTGAAGTTAATCGAGCGGTACAGTCTCAAGCTGTGAGACCAGTTCCCAGACGCGGGTGCGTGCATGTCCTGGCATATTCGGGTCAGAGCTGATCTCATCAATCTTTGAAATTGCTTCTGCTGCCCGAAGGCCAAGCTGGCGATCCTGGTTCTGAAGAATAGTTCGGGTCTCGTCTGCTACACGGCGGATATTTCTGGGGATGGTGCCATCGTCAATAATGGCAGATAACATCTGAATACAGATATCGATGGTTTGTTCTGGAGTTGGCATATTCTCACCTGCGTGAACCTTCGCTTATAAGTAGACCCCCACCCCATAAAACAGTACTGACCGATGACCGATACAAAAAGCCCTGATGAGATAATGGCTGAGTACCTCCTGAAGGGAGGGAAGATGCTCTCAAAGACCTGCCCTGTCTGCCATTCCCCGCTCTTTGAGTATAAAGGAGAGACGTTCTGTGTGGTCTGCAAGGAAGACTCTCTACAAAATCAGACCACAAGACCCCCGGTACCCCCTCCCCGGTCCGGCCCTGATGGAGCGGTACAGGAACCGGTTGCACCAGGCGGACTGGAGGATGAGTTTGCCCTCACTCTTCGGACCCTCCTTATTCAGGCACGCGAGGAACGGGACAGTACCCGGATCCTGAACCTTATGGAGTCCGTGAAAAAAGGGGCTGAAGCATATGCCCTGCTCCTTTACGGGTACGGACGGCGGGACAACTCATAAATCATCTCCGCTTTTTTCGCACCAATACCCGGGACCTGGAGGAGATCTTCTTTTTCTGCATCAATAATCGCCTTGAGTGATCCAAACGCCGTAAGCAGGGCACGGGCATATTTTGGTCCAATATCCGGGAATGCGCTTATGATGGCCTCCTGTGCTGTTGCAAGACTCTCATATGCTTCCTTCTGGCCTGATCCCCGCTCTTTATATCCATTCTCTTCTTCGCGGCGTGCAAGGACCAGGAGCAGGTCTGCAGTATCACCGGCGTCTCTGGTCTGAAATATGGCGATCCCCATGGTCACGGAAATTGCAGCAAGCGCTCCCCGGATAGCATTCGGGTGGATATCCCGCTGGGCATAGATGTCTCCCCCTTCGATAATCAGGATCGGTTTTGGGCAGACCCGTGCCATCTCTCTCAGCTGATCCAGCAGGTCCCGGTCGATAAGACTGTCAACAAAGTCACGTGATGTCTTGCGCTCTACCAGGATGCGGTCACCGATCTTGTAATCCCCCTGTAAAAGCCGCTCGATTCGGATGACTGCCCCGGCAGATGAGAGGTGCTCGGACACCTTTGAGACCAGTTCACGGTCATCGATGATGATCTTCGGACCACAAAAAATCTCTTCCTGTGCTGCTTTCGCTTTCTGCAGCTCTTCCTGGTCAAGGGGGAGGGCTGTCTGAAGGATCTTCTTCTCATGACCGGTCAGGTTTTTCATCCCGGTTGCCATGGCCTTCTCCCGTCTTCTGGAAACAATCTGGAAGGTCTCATCAGCCGTCTTCCTGGTCACCAGAACGATGATCCGTCCGGTACTGTGACGACCGGTACGCCCTTTTCGCTGGATACTCCGGATCTCTGACGGGACCGGTTCATAGAAGATGACCACGTCGGTTGACGGGATATCAAGCCCCTCTTCTCCGACTGAAGTGGCAACAAGGACGGAAAACTCCCCCTCACGGAACCGGCTGATAGTTGCAATCTGTCTCTTCTGGGATAGTCCCTTCTCCTGGTCCTTGTTCGCCTTCCCGACAAACCGCTCTGCAGAAATACCTGCTGCCTGCAAAGTATCGACAACCATCTTGACCGTATCCCGAAAGGTTGCAAAGATGATGATCCTCGTATCAGGTGACTCATCAAGGATAGACTGCACAAGCTCAGGGAGTATGAGGAGCTTCGGATGGCACTCCTCCTTCCATTCAATGGATCGGTCGAGCAGTCTCATGAACCGGGGATCATAGGCGATCCGCTTTGATGCCTTTGACCCACCGGGTGCATTCCCTTCGGCAAGGAGCTTATTGAGGTATGCCTTCAGGACCATACAGCCCTGTGACTCTGCAAGACCAATGGCATGCCGCAGTTTCATAAGTTCTGCATGAATACTGGCCGCTGCAAAACCTGACGCATCACGCTCCGCAATACGCTGCTGGATGATTGCCGATATCTCCTGAAGCGCTTTCATCGAAAGGGAAGCCTGATCGGTGACCGGAAATCCTGCTTTTTTTAGCTGATCAAGCCGGTCTGAAACGAGTGCCTTGAGGTCATCAAGAGCTGCTTTCAGTTCAGGCGGGAGGTCAACATGGATGATCTCCACATCCTTCTCATGCACATAGGGCCTGACATCAGGATCAGTCTCTGTCCTGCTCTCAACCGACTTGATGTGCAGGTTTTCTACGATATCTGAGATCTTCTCCTTGTTCCCGCCCGGAGATGCAGTCATCGCAAGGATGAGCGGATCCTTTGCGGTATGCATGTACCGTTCGGCTATGAAGACATAGGCATAATTTCCGACTGCACGGTGCCCTTCGTCCACAATCAGGAGTGTGACATCGGCGAGATCGTACCGGCCGGCGATGAGATCATTCTTAATGACCTGCGGGGTCGCAAGGACCATCGATGCCGCCATCCACTCTGCGGTCCGCTTTTCAGGAGATGCCTCACCGGTAAACATCGCAAACTTCGTCTTCTCATCACCGGGGATGGCAAGATGCGTCTTGAAATAGCGAAGATGCTGCTCAACGAGGGGCTTTGTCGGGGCCATCATCAGCACCTTCCCCCCGTTCTGGTACAGGCGTGACGCTGCAACAATGAGCGCAATTGCTGTCTTCCCAAGGCCGGTCGGGATGACAACAAGCGTGTTTCCCTCAAGAGCATTCATGGAGATGGAGAACTGGTATGTTCTCTTCTCCATCGTCTCCGGGGCAATAAATGGATGGGAGATATATTCCATCAGATGAGTGAAGAGAATGAGCTTTTGCCCCTGATAAGGGCTGGGATCAGATCAGCAAGCTGGTCCTTTGGAATCCGGACCTGCTTCATGCTGTCCCGGTCACGAAGAGTAACCGTCTGATCCTCAAGTGAATCATAATCTACCGTTACGGCAAATGGTGTCCCGATCTCATCCTGTCTGCGGTACCGGCGACCGATGGCTCCTGAATCATCATATTCGGCAAGAATCCCCTGCAACTGAAGCGTCCGGGCAATCTCTTTTGCCATGATATCAAGACCGTCACGGGCCATGAGCGGGAATATGGCTACCTGCACCGGTGCAATCCTGGATGGGAACCGCATAACCTTCCTGATCTCTCCTTCGACCTCCTCTTCGAAGTACGAGTGCTCAAGGACGGCATAGATCATCCGGTCAATCCCATAACTGGGCTCGATGACGTGGGGCCGGACATCAACCCCGCGGACATCAACCTCCTCTTCCTTCACCTCATACAGGTCAGCAGGGACAAAGATCTCTTCTCCGTCCACGATAACGGTTGCACCATCCGGTCCGGGAGTCACCTCCTGCAGGGCGTCAGAGATGGCTTTTGCTTTGCCCCGGTATTTTGGGCCGAGTACTCCCATATTGGCATTGATGACACGCCTCTTCTCCCGTCGTGGTTCGTCAAACTGGATATATGCGGTAAAAGAGTCACCACTCTGCTCTGCATGTGCCTTCAGATCATAATCCGTCCGGTCTGCAATACCAACCGTCTCAACCCATCCAAACCGTTCGGAGAATATCTCAGCATCCCAGCAGTCTTCAGCGTAATGGGCCCGCTCATCAGGAAGGTGCTGGCGGAATCTGAGCCGTGAAGGCATAACCCCAATGGTGACCAGGAGTTCGTGGGTCAGGGCAAGGTAGTATGCGACATATTCGTTTGCAATAACTCCCGCTGCCACGGCCTCCTTCATGGTGTAGGTCTTTGCCTCAAGGCCTCTAAGCTGCTGCTCAGATGAAAGAAGCGGGAATGCATAGTCGGCATACCGTGAAAAATTCGGGTGGTCTTTCATATCCGGGTGGACAAAGATCTCAGCTTCAGCCTGGGTGAATTCACGAAGCCGTATCATTCCCTGCCGGGGGGAGATCTCATTCCGGTATGACCGTCCTATCTGCACGGTTCCGAACGGAAGCTTATCCCGGTAGAACCGCAGCAGCCTCCCGAAGTCAACGAAGATACCCTGGGCGGTTTCAGGCCGAAGGTATCCCTTTCGCTGGGACCCTGGCCCGATAGTCGTCTGAAACATCAGGTTAAACGTAAAGACCTCGACCGTTCCAAGGACCTCATTACATGCCGGGCAGGGGAGCGTGCATATCTTTTCTGCGAGCGCCTCACATGAAAGAGTGGCCGCATTTGGTATATTGTGGGCTTCAGCCACATGATCGGCCCGCAGATATTCGTTACATGCCGGACACTGGCACATCTTGTCAGAAAAACCCTTGACATGCCCGGATGCAATATACATGGCCTCCTGGCCGATGGTCGGGCATTCTATCTCATAATACCCTTCAGATATTACATAGAACTGGCGCCAGAGGTCTTCGATACGACGTTTGACCAGCGTACCAAGAGGGCCGTAATCGATAAACCCTGCAACCGAACCGTAGCATTCCGTCGTTGGCCAGACAAACCCTCTGCGTTTTGCCAGATCCATCACATTATCAAAGACATCGCTCATCTGGGATCACAAACCGGGATACATATTGCTCTCATCTACGATGAAGATTTTCTTCTGTATCTGCCCTAACTCAGCCCGGCTTTCAGGATCCTGATAAACCCTGTCCTGTCATATACCGGATCTCTGGTGCTCATTTTTGCCTCATCTCCAATGAACATATAATGGATTGCGGTCTTTTTACGTAAAAATTCCAACAAACTTAAATAATTTCAGCGGTATCTATATCGGTATCCCGAATGTGTGTGATTCCTCATGCCAGAAGAGGTTGCAAAGAAAGAACAGCTGTTACAACTGTTCGCAAATATGACCGGTAACACAAAGATTGTGGAACCGATGAAGAAGATCCACGGTACGCTTCGCGATAGCGATGCGGTAGAACGGGAGATCGCGCTCATTATGCGAGAGCTCCTTGACCAGGGTTTCTTCAAAACGAAGCTGAAACCTATTCAGCTGGCAAAGCTGGTTTGTGCCTACTATGCGGGGAAAAATGATACTGAGATTGCGAGGGAACTTGGAGATGAAAAACTCTCAAAGACGGTAGCCCGTGCCCGTGTCAGGATGAAACTCTTCCGTGAGCTGGACTTTAAGATGCCGTTTGACCGGAATCAGATGGAACACCTTCTGGTGTCTGGAAAAACTATGAAGGAGATCAGTGAAGAGCTGGGGATCAGCCCGTCTACTCTTCGTGAGTATCGGCATGTTCTTGAGGCCATGGTTGACCGGGAGATGGATCAATACCTAGAACGGATCCGTGATGTTATGGAAGACCGTGATCTGACTGAGAGTATGACCTCCTCTGCTACGAAGGATGCCTTTGGCGAGTCCATTGATATCACTGAAGCAGAGCTGATCGATATCACCTGATTATTTTTATGAAGATTACGTACCTTGGTCATGCCTGTGTCGTACTGCAGGGGTCAAAGTGTATTTTGATCGATCCCTTTATTCCTGATGGCGAGATCAGAGTCACACCGGATCTTGTCGCTGTCACCCATGCCCATGCTGACCATATGGGTATCGCCGCATCATATGCAGTCCCGATTATTACGAATAATGAGATCGCTCATTACCTCCGGGGAAAAGGGTGCATCACTGAAGCAATGAATATCGGCGGGACGATAGTTGTGGATGGTATCTCGTTTACCATGACCCAGGCGATTCACTCATCCTGGATAGAAGACGAAGGTATCGGGATGTATGGCGGGAGTGCTGCAGGTTTTGTTATCCGCATGGATGGGAAAACCATCTACCATGTAGGTGATACCGGGCTGTTTTCAGATATGCGTCTTATTGGTGAGTTATACCATCCTGATGTTGCTCTTATTCCAATCGGAGGGAGATTTACGATGGGACCACGGGAAGGGATGATGGCTGCAGAGTTTATCGGAGCTCCGATTGTAATCCCGATTCATTACAATACTTTTGATAAAATCAGGCAGGATGTATCTGAGTTTGCACGGGCAATCAATGAGACAACTGATATGAAAACGGTGATTTTAGAGCCCGGTATGGAGTATAAGATAAAAATTTAAATTATTCCTCTTTTATTCGTTCAATGAATGCCCTTTTATGAATACCCGTCCATAGGGAGACCTTCCCAACAATATCGTTGAGTGTGCCCGGGGCAATTTCATCATGGAGGGGAACTGTAATTGTATGCACACCTTGATCTGATTCTAATCGCATCTGAATGTGACTGCCCTTCTGTCTTATTACATGGTAACCAATCTTTTGAAGAGCTTTTATGAGTTTCTTCCCACTAACAACTGGCAGCCCTTGCATGTGATCTTACCTCGTATTCCTGCAAGGTCAGAATGGTAATTGACTCACCTCTTTCCAGTTCATCTTCGTAGTGCAGTTCAACAGCTTCCTGAATGTTATTCATAAGTTCATCAAGGCTTTTTCCCTGAGTGAAAATATCCACTCCGATACCTCTGGCACACCAGTAATATCCGTCAAAATATGACTCAAATTTTATGTACATTTCTGCTTCTCCTATCTCCTTATACTTTAATAATTTTTAAAGCATAAGTCTCCAGTCAAGGTGCGATGTTAATCATCCATCGTCTATGATTTTAGCATGTACTTTTATTTAAATAATAAATCCGTCCTTAGTCATCCAAAACCTGTTCATCGGGTTGTTATAGAGCTTCCGTTTTGTCGAATACTCAGTGCAACCCAGATTATAGTTTTACCCCTCGTGATTTTATTATCCCGTTTCCGTGCAAGTTTTCCTGCAACATGCCTGCAGATCCCGGCATATTCTTCATCCAGGCGTTCATTACAGAATGCGTCGGTCATTTCGCTTATGGTTATGAATCATTCACGGGCAGCTTTTGGTATTGACGAGATATCAACCGGTTTTCTCCGGGGTTCTGGTATCTGTTTTTGTGATGCACCGGTATTTCTGATGATTCTGACTTTGATTGCATGAAAAAAATGAGGATGAACCTTCATGATTATTATCAAAAAAATGTAACTCATAACTTGTCATCAAGGAGGCCTTTCTATCCCAATTCACAAACTCACGCTCATCTTTCACGGAGCAGATGTCTTTGACTATGGCGATGCAGCCCGGCTTATCTCCCTCCTTCACCCCCGGTTATCCCTCGTTGCCGGAGTTATGGCCCGGACAGCAGCTGAAGAATCAGGACTTCCGGTAAGATATGATGGAAGAAGACCAAGTGAAATCCTTACCGAATACCCAGGAGATCAGGCTGTTCTCATCCATCGGGCAAAAACTGATGCATCCGCTCACCGGTTCGGATCCCTCATTCACTCCCATCTCAAAGATCGGGGGCTCATACTCATCGATCCAGGGACCTGCCAGATATTATTATGGGACCCTTGTTACCCCTCCCTCTCAACATGGTTGTCAGAAATAACCGGATATCCGGTCGTTTCTGGAAACTATCATGAAACCAGTCATCCTGATACACGAGTTATCGGTGGCTGTCTTCCTGGTGAACCGGTCTTTGTAAACGGGATTATCATCGGGTATGCAACCGGTGAAGAAGCGGTTATCTCTCTTCAGGATGGGACCATTCAGGCAATATCCGGGATTGATCTCAAAGATCACGGGGTTGAGAAACTTATCCGGTTTGGATGCCCGGATTTATCAAAAGCCTGGTGTAAGAGTGGAAATATCCGGATAACGCGGCCAAAGAAAGGTACCCGGAACGTTCAAGAGGGGCATATTGTCGTCATTGATCACTCTGCCATGGCCTGCTTTGGAGCTTTTGATCCGGATATCTGCGGCCTAGTCACCATAGGGGATGATACAACCTCAATCTGTGGTCATATCGGGTGTTTTCGGGGTATTCCAGTTCTTGGAATTACCGACGGGGATATTGACGGGATTGTGCCGGAAGGGTATGCCCCTGGGAGTGTGGTCTTACAGGCTGTCAGGGAACGGGATGATGAACTGGGCATTGAGATTGCTGAAAAGGTTCCGGATGAACCGGTGGTATGGGATGCCTGGGTAGAGAAGATAATTCAGGAACTTGGGGACCGGGTGAAGGTGGTGCATCGGGAATAATAATTGGTTTAATAGTTCTGTTTTAATTCCTCGTGCATAAGTCTTCCTGCAGCATTACTCGCAGCCTGCAGAATTTCTCTCTCGCCTGGAATGTATTCATGGAGCATGAGAATATGGCCATTACAGATTGTCGTATCCACAGTAATCCCGCCATTTTGGATCTGTGATGCCGGTTCACATCCGAATCTGCATGGGAGAGATGTGCCTCGTTTCATCAGGATAATATCTGCCGGGAAACCTTTTCTCAGCATTCCGGTTCTCAATTGGAGTGCCTGTGCTCCAGACCGGGTGGCCATGGTATGAACTTCTCCAGGTGAGAGAATGGATGTATCATTCCAAGCAAATTTCTGTAACTGAGATGCTATTCTCATCGTCTGCATCATATTCAGGCTATTATTCGATGCAGCCCCGTCTGTTCCAAGCCCCACGTGTGCTCCGGCCGCTTTGAGCCTTGGATATGGCATAACTTTCCCTACTGCAAGTTTGAGGTTACTGACCGGACAATGTGCAACCTGCAGCCCTTCTTTTCCCACACATACGCACTCTCCCTCATCAAGGCAGCAACAATGTGCTGCAATAGTACCGGAATGTAAAAGTCCGGTTTTACGAAGCAATCCGACCGGTGTGGTCTGATACTCCTTCCGGCAGGTTTCAACCTCCTGCATGGTCTCACTCAGGTGAATATGAATCGGGGTATGGTGTTCTTTATGGAATTCCTGTGTCCATAAAAGACCTGCTTTTGTGACAGAATAGATGGAGTGTGGGCCGATTCCGGGGGTGACAAGAGAATTATTCCATGATCTGACCGTGTGAACATACTCCTTTGCCTTCTTTTGAACCTGTGCTAAAAGATCTGAATCACCCGGATCAAAAAATCCAAAAGATAT
>NZ_JAIWNS010000272.1 GCF_020216685.1 Methanospirillum hungatei
AGAATATCAGGACTTTTGATACTCTGACTTTCCTTTCCGGAGAGGAACAAGCAATACTTCAGGAGGCTGCCCGGATTATCAGCAGGTGTATTGCCGCTCCCTGTACTGCCTGCCGGTACTGTACCGATGTATGCAGACAGAATATTCCGATTCCTGATATTATTTCGATATTCAATGATGTGAAACGATACGGAGATCGAACATTTCCACGGGTGCATTACCAGCATGCTGTGTATGGTCAGGGGAGAGCCGGTGATTGTATCGCATGTGGTGAATGCGAACAGATCTGCCCGCAACATCTTCCCATTTCGAAGATATTACAGGATCTCGCAGATAAATTCGGATAAAAATGGGATGCGGGTATGGATCCGGGCAGGTCTCTTCCCATAAGAGAACAGTACAGCCCGATTATCCGGTATGGTAAATGATATGTTCATCCGACAGAGTCTGAAGTACTGATTCTGACTCAATGTAGACTACTGAATAGGAGGAATGATAAGCAAAATGGCATCCAAATAAAAAAATTGAACCGGAAGTGCTCTCCCTTCCTGCTCAGAAACGCATAGAATTGATCGTCTCATTGAGAGTCTTAACCTTCATTGGGATCCGGAGATCAATCGTCATTGGAATAAGGTAGTTGAGAAGAGATTTTTTAGCGTTTGAAACGGGATCCGGCTCGATATCCTGAAATATGCTCTGGGAGGATATAATATCTGGAAATTTGATGTTCTTTGCGAAAATGACGAATCCAAATATTAAATTTTGAAAGTACTAATGATAAATTGAAGAATTGAAGAGATTATTAGATTTTATAACGATTGACCCTCTGTATCGGAACACTGATTAGCGTTCATGAACAATACCATCTGTGTCAATGACCACGTTACCACATAGTATTCAGGGATTCAATATTACACATCTTGATAAAGACTGGAAATTGGCAACCGTATATGCCGCTTATCTCTCTCCAAAGACCCCTCAACAGGCTCTTAAACTGATTTATCATGGAGCTACCACGGGAGTGTCTGAAAACTGGGTGATTAACACACGAAGAAAACTTAATGAAATGGGTTATATTATAAAAGTAACCGATGAGAATTCAAATACTCTCTATAAATCAGATATAGAGCCCCTCGTAAACCTCATACTTTCTCATCAGAAAGATCAGTTTTTCAAAGAGAATGGTGCAGATAAAATAATTAAAAGTCTCTATATATTTCTTAATTCTCAATGGTTTCGAGATTTTTTCAAAGAAGAATATTTTTATAGTCCGATTCGTCATTCTGACATGACTGTATACGGGCCTTATGCAAATTTATACATTAAAACCCCCTCTGGTCTTAACCAAAAATTGGAAATTACAAATCTTTCTCAAAGGCTATCTCATTTACTCTATGATATCGGGTATTACAGTCATAATATCAGGTGGGATACAATCTCCCGTTTTCGGGAAGATCATAATATAGATGAATCTGATATGAAATTAGGAGAGGAGATGATCTTACTTGGTGATTTTGAGCTCTTTATTAAACATAACAAAATGAATGTTCCTTCTAACTTGTTGATTCAAATCTGTTCAATAATAAAATTTCTAGCAAAAAAAGAATACTGTGGAAAAGCGCCTCTGCAACTTTTTCAGAAATTATTCCAATCAGGAGTTTGTTGTTTTATACCAACCAATATTTCTTTAATGTTCAGATTAATGCCAAGATTACCTGACACTCCGGAATTTCTGGATTTTGGTTTTATCAGAAAGATGATGCACTCTCAATCGTATAAGATAGATCCAAAGTGCATCACTCATTACCTGTCAGGAGCACAATTAGGAAAAGATAATTTGTAAGTTCCTAATCACCACCAGTTCTTATGGGTGCTTTTTACTGATTTTATTATCTGCATGATTCCGTCGGGTTCATTTACTTTTTCAATCCCTCCGGTGTATTTCATTTTTTGTAATGCAGTAACGATAGCATAGATCGATTCTGGAAGTGATGTAAGATTATATCCCCCTTCAAGGACACCGATGGTATTGGGTGTCAGAGAGGTAAGAATCTGTCTTGTCATGGTATAGTATGTTCCAGAACAGAGACACAAAGATGAGAGAGGATCTTTTATATGACTATCCTGCCCGGCTGATATGACAACAGCATCTGGATGAAACTGTTTCCCTGCCGGCAGGATGATCTCTGAAAATATTTTCATATACGAATTGTGTCCGGTACCTGGAGGGACCGGTATATTGATTGTGTATCCTTCTCCCTGTCCAATCCCGGTATCATGAATTTCTCCTGTACCGGGATAGAGAAGAGACTGATGGATTGATGTATAGAGTACAGAAGGATCATCGTAAAATATTGATTCGGTCCCATTGCCATGATGTGCATCCCAGTCAATAATCATGATTCTTTCCATTCCGTGCATCTGCAGGTATCTGGTCAGAATTGCTGCATTATTCAGATAACAAAATCCTCCACCCCGGTCTGCATAGGTATGGTGTCCAGGAGGGCGGTTAATGACAAAGGCATTTCTGACTTCATCCTGAAGAAGCATCTCACCGGCGGTTAAACAACCAAATGCGGATTGTAAGGCATGTTCATATTGAATATCCGAATAATCAACAGAGCCGGTTGTGATGATATGGCTGATATATTCCGGAGTATGGACCTTGTGAATCCAGGATTCATCAAATACCCGTGGTTCTGTAAACATTTTGATATCGTGTTGTATCAGATACTGTGCTGTAACCTTAACCCTGTCCGGACATTCAGGATAGTTTTTATGGTTTTGAAAGAGTGGTGTGTATATAATTCCCGTTTCCATAATTCACCTCTGGTTTCCCATCCAGGAATAGCACCAATTTCTTTGCCGGATAATTATTTGAACTAAAGCCATAAAATGAGAGTAATTTTGTAGGTAGAGAGATATTCAATAGTATTTATAATTATTGATTTTTTGTATCATTCCTACAATTTTTATTGTTTTTTATAGCGAATCTCTTTAAATTTGATTTGCAATGTATGATTCGAATACATTGTGGAGGGATGATCAAAGAACCTAAAGGGCATGTGATGGTATCGAACACTATTCTGTATAATCAGAATGTTGTCATGCATTGGAAACAGGAATGTGTGGTACGTGAACGCTTTGAATTCATTACTGATCTGAAGTATCGCCGGAGGAGAAAGGATGGAAATTTTCCCGCACCAGGAAGGGAGGAACTGGAGTGATTATCTATTGACCCTGATAACAGATCTTATCCAAATGAAGGAATATGATCGTGCTCTCTTAATCGCAGAGCAGGGTCTAGAGATATTTCCTCATTATCCGGATCTGCTTTATGTAACTTCAGTGATTTATCAAAATCTTGATATGGCTGATAAATCGATTCAGTTACTTGAAAAGGCTCTGAATATATATCCTTTTAATCTGGAAATTCGGTCATTACTTGGTAGAACTCTTATGTTCCAGGGGTATTATCATTCTGCTCTTTCAGTGATGAGTCATTTTACTATAATATCTCATGAACTGGCAGGGGTGAATAAGTTATTCATAGCCTATTGTAAGGCATATTCTGGAAATGCACAATCGGTTATTGAATCCCTTGATTGGTGCGAAGAAGATTTTTCACATGTAGATGATAACGCCTGGTATCTTGCAGTCATTCGTGCCCTGAAGGTGATAGCTCTTATTCAGAATCAAGAGGTTGATGCTGCTCTTCGTCTGGTTTCAGAGATAGAGGCAGAGTTTGATGACACGCTTTTTGTGGCTTATGCAAAAGGAATCGCAGCATGGAAGAATAGCGATTTAATATCGGCTGAAACCTTTCTTCGTCTTGCATGTTCCAGCAATCCATGCGATATGCGAGCGAAAAAAGATCTCGCGGCTCTTCTTTCCGTGCTGGGACGTCATGAAGAAGCAGCAGATATTCAAAGAGAGATGAAGGGGTTTTTTGGTCCCTGGAATAGGAATGAAAATCCATTATATCGAGCAGAGGAACTCATAAGATCTGAAAATTTTGATGAAGCAGAGAGATATCTCTCATGGGCTTGTGAGAATTATCCTGACCGGCACGATCTCATTCTTTCCATGATCTCATTATGCTCTTTTACCGGTCACTATGATTTGGTAATTTCATATGCTGATTCTCTAAAAAATTCTGAATTTGAATGGAAATCATTGTATCT
>NZ_JAIWNS010000273.1 GCF_020216685.1 Methanospirillum hungatei
AAACATGCAGGTATCCGGGTTCGGATGATAACTGGTGACCATGCCGTGACTGCTGCCGCAATCGGACGGGAGCTGGGTATAGAAGGGCGTGCCATCACCGGTGCTGAATTTGCTGCGATGAGTGATGAAGAAGCTCTCAGGCAGATCGATGATATCGGTGTTATTGCAAGAGTAGCTCCGGAACACAAGGTAAGACTTGTTCAGGTTCTGAAAAGGAAGGGTAATATCGTAGCGATGACTGGGGACGGTGTCAATGATGCCCCGGCTTTGAAGGCAGCGGATATCGGCATTGCCATGGGTGTGACCGGGACTGATGTCGCGAAAGGGGCTGCACGGATGATCCTGACGGATGATAACTTTGCAACGATTGTCGCGGCAATTGAAGAAGGGAGGAAGATTTACGATAACCTGCAGAAGTTTTTACGAATCCAGATCGCGAACCTGTTCATGTTCATCCTTGCCTTCCTGGGATCTTCGGTATTTGCATTAGCCGGAACTGCTCTTTTTACTCCCGGACAGGTCCTCTGGATTCATATGCTCACGGTGGCTCCGATTGGGGCTGCACTGGGAATGGATATTGCATCACCAGGTATCATGGCCCGAAAACCGAGACGGTCAGATGAACCAATCATTTCACTCCGGATGTATGTCAGGTTATTTGTTATCGGAGCAGGTATGGCTGCTGCAACGCTCATCATGTACCAGATTGGCCAGATTGTCTATGGATCTCCGGGCATTGGTCAGACCATGGGGCTCGTATCGCTCTCACTCATGAATATTTTTGTTGCTCTCAACCTTCGTTTCCCGTATGATACGGCATTTCATATATCCACCTTCTCCAATGTCAGGCTCTTGTATGCATACCTCTGGGTGATCATCGGGACCATACTGATAACGGAAACAAGGCTCTTTCAGGCAATATTTCATACCGTCGGACTGACCGCAGACCAATGGCTGCTCTGTCTTATTCCCGGAGTCGTGATATTCTTTGCCGGAGAAATATTTAAAAAAATATTTAAATCATCATAGACATCTGAAAGCCCGGCAATTACCCTACAAATTATAAATCCTTATTTTTTTAAGGGATACGACATACAGGAAAGCATATAATGGTATGTATTACGATGAAGGAGATATTGCACGTCTTTCAGTTGGTCTTTTAGGGTTCTAACAAATGAGAACGATAGTTAATACCTGACATCTCCATGCTTTTGCAAATATGTCAGTATTTTTTCAGAGTTCACCCATTCCCTATCGAGGTTATTCACCATCTCATCAATCCTCATGACCTGATCCTCAATGCATTTGGCAATTTTTTCATCCCCGACAAGGTCAGCATACATGGTAATGATGGTAAGCGGGTTTCGAATCCCGTCGTTGAGGATCGCAAGCTGTGCAATATTCTCAGATATCTGACGTATTGCCCGTTCATTCTCTTTCTGTAACTGACGTTCCTTCGTCACATCGATGCCCTGTGCAATTGTTGCAACAGGAGTTACTCCGTCTGAAGCAAAGATCGTGGATGAGTTCCATATGATCGTCCGGATGGTTCCATCTTTATGTACAATAGGTATCTCAACGGTCTCCCACCTGGCTCCATTCAGGATAGTCTGTTCCTTTTGGAGAAATTTATTACTCATTTCATGTAAAAAGAGAACAGATACCGATAGTCCTATCAAATCAGCTGCATCCCTCCCGGTCAGGAGCTCAAAAGCATGATTTACCCGGCTTATGGAGAGGTCAGGATTCCAGATAACAATAGGGGTATTTGCATGAATGATGAGATTTTCCAAGTATGTATTTATTTCACGGATTTTTAATTCCTGATTCTTCCGTTCTGTTATATTCTTATGAATTAAAACGATAAATTCAATATTTCCATTATTATCTAACAAAGGAAATCCTTCAAGATGCATCCAGACCGGATTATCAGGGACTTCAGGATACATCTCATGAGGATTATAATAAATTTCAGGAATAGTCAAACGTTCTCCTTTTAAGAGAGAGAAAACCCTTTCCTGCACTCCCCATTTCTGAAATATCGGGTCATTAAAAATATTGTGTTCTTTTGGTGGTTCAGAACCAAAGAACTCTATGAATGCCTTATTCACCAGGATATTATACCCGTCTACTGTCCCAATTCCAATTGAGTATGGTATTTCTTCAACAAGTTGTCTGAACCGTTCTTCAGATTTTTTTAATTCGTTCAACGCATTTTTTTGCTCGGTTATGTCCCGTACGAGCTCGATTGCTCCGATAATCTCTCCCATTTGATTATAGATGGGACTGGCTTTTTCGGCAAGAATTACCGGTTGTCCTTTGATTCGTGCATTATTGGTATCAGCAATGATGATATCTTTTATTCTTGAAATAGTAGGATAAAACGCTGCAAAACTCTCATCCGGCTCTGAAACAATATTAATTAGCATCTTTCTCCTGGTGCCAAAAAATGGGAGAGCATATTCAAAATCTCTCTTCCCAAGGATCTGATCTTCCATAATCCCGGTCATATCTTCCATCGTCTTATTCCAGAGAATGACTGTTCCTTTTGTATCTATTGCAAAGGTTGCGTCCGGGAGGAAATACAGAATGTCTGACTGAGGGCGTTCATAACGAATATTTGATTCAGACTGGTGTTTCCCTACTATCTGAATAATCTGCTGGGAAAGCTTTGTAAATATCGCTTCCGACTCACCTCTCCGAATAAGATATGAGTCAGCTCCTTCCCGGATAGCCTGGACTATGATTTCTTCACATTCTTCCGAGGTAAAGAGGATAAAAGGAATTTCGTGGTGATGAGATCGAACCTTTTTTAAAAGAGAGATACCATCCATTGCTGACATGTTATAGTCACAGATAAGTGCATCATACCAGACGTTATTTATATGGCTGAATACATCCTGATGAGAGAGGAACGTATCCACTGAAAACTCTCCGGTTTTTTCCAGGAATTTTTTACATGACTGTAGGAGTGTCGGATCGTCACTCACATACAATACCTGTATTGTATCAGCCATCTGAAACGCTCACCAGACCTTGTATCGCTATCATCAGATATTAGGATCTCACATTACGTATTGATTCCATATGTTCCCGTCTCCCTCATAATAATGCCGGTAATCCTGCAGATTATATAAAACCATCCCAGCCATCAGATGTTCAATAGTTCATAATTTTTCGAAATGACAGAAAAATACCGACGGGAATGGAAATAATAATGCTGCCGGCATTCTTCCATACCTTGATTATAAAAGATCTGACCACCAAATACTCACGTATGGCAGTTCCCGTTTCTTCACCTTTTGCGAAAGGTGAGACAGATATCTTCATAGAACCATCCATGGCAAACCGTCATGGTCTGATCGCCGGATCGACCGGAACCGGAAAGACAGTTACCCTCAGGGTGCTGGTGGAACAATTCAGCTCCATGGGGATCCCGGTTTTATTACCTGACATCAAGGGTGACCTCTCAGGAATGTGCAGGCCGGGTGGCGGAAATAAAAAGATAGAGGAACGTGCAGCATTACTGGGGCTGAAAGACTTCTCATATGAAGGATATCCGGTCAGGTTCTGGGATCTGTATGGAAAGGATGGGCATCCGGTAAGAACAACGATATCAGAGATGGGTCCTCTGCTCCTCTCCCGGATCCTGGGGCTGAACGACACCCAGGCAGGTATTTTATCAATGCTCTTTCGGTATGCCGATGATCAAAAATTGCTCCTCATCGACATTGCCGATCTTATCTCGCTTATCACCTTTGCCCTTGAAAATACCGCTGAAATAAAAGGGAAATACGGAAACATGACTCCCTCATCGCTCGGAGCCATCCAGCGGGCAGTTCTTACCCTCGAAGAGCAGGGGGGAGATCTCTTCTTTGGTGAACCGTCTCTGATACTTGAAGACATCATGGATGTCAGAGATGGAAAGGGGATCATAAACCTTCTCTCTGCTGTAGCCCTGATGAAGGCACCAAAGATCTATAGAAGTTACGCGTTTAAATTTTCATGTAAACTTAACTCTGTAATCTCTAACCAGTAGTTGATGAATTATTTTGTTAAAATTGGGCTTAAA